>CAMFZJ010000039.1 GCA_946004305.1 uncultured Clostridia bacterium
CGAAGCTGGTAAAGATAAACCCTTCCCCTGTTGCCCCATTTCCGTCAAGATATTTTTTGAAAATTTGCTCTGTTCCCGCTTCACTAGGGTTTTCCGTTACTTCTGTTTGTGAGCTGTTTTCATTTGATTCAGTTGGATCGGGTGCAGGTGCAATTGGTGCAATATCAACACCGGATACATACGCTGACCAGCAATAGGAACTATTGCAAAAAACATCCTCAACAATATATTTTAAATCATCATCATTTATTATTTCGTTATTATATGCATCATCTAAAGTATATGCATTATCCGAATCTACAACAAAAACTCCTAAATCATAGGGACAAGCTTGTGCAAAAGAAATAAATGTGTAATTACCCAAGGATTTCCAATAATACAATGCTGTGAATATATAGTTGCCGTCAGGTGCTGCTCCTGCAAAGCAGATTTTGTAATCACAAAGAGTGCCATAAATCTCACATTTCGTAACATCTTTTCCGTATTTGTTTTGAATTATCTTTAGGCAATCTTCTTCCGGTATTTGTGTGGTAGTTTCAAAGGAGCTTGTATTTATTATTATCGGACAGCAATCACTAAAATCATATTCAGGGAATAACGCCTCTATGCCTGCTTTATCCATACTTGTATAAATGATTTTTGTGCTAATTGGAGAAATTTCCTTTGAATTAATAATTGATACAACTTCTTCAATATTTGTTATACCCTTGGCAAAAGCTTCAGAAAGCATTAGATTTTGGTTATCTTTCTTCACATAGAAGCCGTGACCACTCTCGCCGTTGCAATTATGATTAATAAAAATATAATTGTCATACTGAACATAAAAGGCTTTCATCCAAGGAGGACTTGGAAGGTAATTGTAGCAAAGGTAATAACTATCATTAAGCTCAGCTATTACGTTATTGTCTTCTACTTCATTGTACTCAACAGCAGACGCGTTTACCACAGAAAAACAGCTAATCAAAATCATAACTGCTAATAGAATAGATGTAAACTTTTTCATAATATCATCCCTTCTAAATAGATTATAGAGTATTAACTCTGATTAAATAATACTCTATGGAATAACATTATTTTTCTAAATTAGAATTATTTTCTCAGGCGGCAAAAATTAAGCGTAAATGGTGCAAATATCTGATAATTAAGCTATTTTACCTTAACTTTGCATCTGAGTTTAATGCCGTTAGTTTTTACGTTAATATAGCATTTACCTCTTTTTTTGCCTTTTACTTTACCGCCGGAGTTCACCTTTGCAACTCTTTTATTGGTGGAGCTGAACTTTGGTGTACCTACTTTTCCGATAACACTAATGGTAAAGGTTTTTCCTTTTCTAATTGTTTTACCGGTAATATTCAGCTTTGGATTGTTTACGGTTATAGTATAGTGTGTTACCGCACCGTTATTTTTAATAACAATTATAGCTTTGCCCTTTTTTACTCCTGTAATTTTACCGCCGGAGCTTACTTTGGCAACTGACAAATTAAGGGACTTATATGTTGTTTCGCCTCTGCCGTATTTTACTGTTGCTTTAATTTGCTTTGTACCCTTAACATACACGCTTCCTTTTGAGCTTGAAAGGCTTATTGTTGTTTTATGGGGCAAAACAATAAGCTGTGGTGTAACAATAGGTCGGTTTGTAGGATCTGTTTCCCAAGGCTCAGTATATCCGGGTGCCGTTGTAGGATCGCTTATGCAAGGGATTGTTGGTTCTTCAGTATTATATGTAGGGCTTGTTTGTATCGGGGGCTGTGGCTCTGTAGGCTCAAAAATTTCTGTAGGCTCAGTCAATTCTGTAGGTTCAGTCCATTCTGTTGGTGCAGTTGTTTCTGTTGATACAGGCATTATTTCCAAATTATCTGTTTCACTTATTACGGGAATTTCAGTAGGTACATTAGTTGTATTATGTGAAGTTGATTCTGAGGGTTCGGTAATTTCAATAGGGTCCGTAGGATATTCTATTGGGATTATTGTTGGGTATTCCGTTGGGATTATTGTTGGGTATTCTGTAGGCTCGTAGCTTTCTGTTATATCTTCGGTTTGTATAAAATCCTCAAGAGCCCTTGCATTAATCTGAAACACACAGCTAAATACAAGCATAACTGAAATTACAATACTTAGTTTTTTATAAAGCTTATTCATCAATATTCACCCTCTTTATCATAACCTTGCAAACAAACATATCATCTTCTTCATAATAGCCTACTATACCGCCATTGTCCTCTGCAAGCTCTTTAATACGTTTTGTGCCTATTCCGTGGAGGAGCTTATCCTTTTTAGTAGTTGACAGGTTTTTGTTAGTATTTAACACAGAGCCTTTTATTCTATTTTTAACAATCAATGCTAGATATTCACCAAAGTTGTTTATCTCTATATTTATGTATGGGTTTTCAATCTTTTTTTCAGCTTCAATTGCATTATCAAGTACGTTAAACAATATTACGCTAAAGCTCATTTTGTCAATACCTGCAAAGCTTGCTAGAATACGATAGTCGGCATTAATATTTAATTCCCGGCACAGTGCAAGCTTATTGTTCAAAACTGCGTCTATTAAAGACTCCGATGTGTTTACATAGGTTTTGGTATTAATCACGGAGCTGTTAACTGACTTAGCAAGAAATTCCTTTGCCTCACAAACCTTGCCCTTATCAAGGAGTATTTCCACACACTCCACAGTATTTTTAAGGTCGTGGCGGATTTTCCTCATTTCCTCATATTTGCTGTTAATTTCCTCAATGCTTTCTTCCTGTTGCTTTGAAACCAGCTGAACAATTTTCAGGTTGCTTATTTCCTTATTTTGGGCGGATATTCTGGCTGTTAAAAACAGGGTCAGAATATTTACAAAAATAAATGTAAGGACAATTACGAGAAGTAAAATTGAATTCAGGGTATCCATCTGAGCAGAATATACAATATGGATTGTTGAAATTCCAATTACTACAGAGCATAGGAAAACCGACAAAATAAGTATCCATTCTATGTTCAGCAATTGGGATAGCTTTGTTTTAAGGACTTTAATTCCCAGGAAAACTTCGTATAGTAATATCATTGTGGAGGTAATATACAGCCCTAAAAGGCCTATACCATAGACGCTTACCATATCTATGTAGGAGCTTTCTAAAATTGCACTCATAAAAGCAAATGCTACAAGTACAGATATTACAATCATAATCTCTGCAAGAATGTTAGCGAGAATTTTATAGAGGATATTTCCTTTAAGGAATATTAATGTATAGATTAGTGTAATAGATACAAATATACACTCACCTATTAAGGTAGTAAGAGGGTCAACCTCCGTAATAAACATAACTGCAAGCACATCTATTAATAAAAAACCTGCAAAGCCTAATATATCCACAAGCTTTTTAAACCTTGGCTTGAAGATTTTATATAAAAAGAGAAATTTTAAAAATCCCTGTGCAACAATTGTTGCAACGCTGATTGCATACCACATATTATTCTCCGCTGCAGCCTAAAAACTTATCCTTTACATTCTGCATTTTACGGCGGCTTACGGGAATTTGTGAGCCGTCTTCCATTGTTACGCTTTCTTTGTCTATACTGATGATTTTTCTGCAATTAACAAGATAGCTGTTGTGTGCCCTTACAAAGCCTAAATCCTTAAATTGATTATCGAGCTTTTTCAGGGTACTCATTATTCTGATTTTTTTATTTCCTGAGCAAAGATAAACTGTGTGACCAATGCTTGTAAAAGCAATTATCTCGCTGAGCTTAATAGAAAATTTACCCTTTATTCCCTCTAAGGTAACTTTATACTTACCTTTCATAATGGTTTTTACTGAAGCCGTTGTTGCTTCCTCTAAATCCTCAAGGTGGTTTTTACGGATAAATCTGTAGGGTTGGACTACAAAAGATTTATAAACCAGCTCCTCATGGTTGGAAATAAATATCAGAAGAACATTTCTGTCGTACTTTCTGATTACTTCCGCAGTATCAAGTCCGTTTATAGAAGGCATATCAATATCAAGAAAAATTATATCAAAGGGATCTATTCTATGATTTGCTTCCATTACATTCCCATCGCAAAATCCCTGAATAGTTATATTTTCAAACTCTTTTTTGTAAAGTTCAGTAAGCTTAGAAGTGATTGTATTAAGCATCAATTCTTCGTCATCACATACTGCAATTCTCATTTTATCACCTTGCTACAGTTAGCCTATTCTATTTCAATTTTAATAGATATAATTTAGTTATAATTCATATTTAGAATTAAATTCCTAATTGGTAGTATTTTTTCCTAAATGGTAGGAAATAGAAAGGGGCTGTCGCAAATTTACTCATTTGCAACAACCCCAATTTTATAATTTTTCCTAAGCTATTAAATTATTTTACATTAACAGTCTTAGCCTTAGTCCACTTGCTGTAGGCAATCTTCTTACCGGACTTAACGTAAGCTCTAACCTTTACAGTATATTTCTTATTACTCTTAAGCTTCTTGATAACCTTTTTTACCTTCTTGTTTACCTTGTAGGTCTTTGTGTAAACTTTCTTTTTGCCCTTAAGCCGGTACTTAACAACAAAGCCTGTAGCGTTCTTAATTTTCTTCTTGTATGTAACCTTGATTGACTTCTTAGCAGCCTTTACTGTTACTGTAGGAGTCTTAAGAACCTTCTTAGCAATTGTAGTTGTCTTAATAACCTTACCGCAGTCAGTTAAATGCTTGTTGCGTATTTCGGTTCATTCCACCCGACACCGGATTTTAGCTTGCCCCAGCCTTTGGCTGAACCTGTGCCGTGGTAAAGGTTATTAGTGTAGATATGTATTTTAAGATTTACTGTTGGTAACTACTTGACTGAACAAAGGCAACAGGATATAATGCATCTGCATCTGATACAACTACTAATTTATATGAAATGCTACACTTTATTTTATAGGTCACAAAAATAACTGAAGGAGGAAAATTTGAAAAAAAATAATTACTCTTATTTTAGTTATTATGATTATTGAATCCATTTTTTACTCCGTATCAAAAAATTATGACTGCTATATTTTATCATTTATGCACAAAGTTTTCAAGGTAATAATATAATAAAATTTACAAATTAAGCTACCGTACTTTCTCACAGAAAGGGAAACACATGACTTCCATATGTCTCCCTTTTTGATTAGATATATTGTTTAGTTTTCTGCTATTTCACTTTAATTGTACATTTAGCTGATTTTTTTGAGCCGTCTTTGGATTTTACAGTTATTACAATAGTACCCTTTTTCTTAGCTGTGATTTTCACTGTGTTGTTACTGAGCTTTTTCATTGTTGCAACTTTTTTATTGGATTTACTCCAGATGAGTTTCTTATTAGCACCTTTAGAGGCATTTACCGTGGCTTTAAGCTTAAAGGTTTTGCCTTTTTCTAATGTTTTCTTTTTCACGTTCAGCTTAATTGACTTTACCAAAGGAGTATAATTCACTTTTACTGAAGTATTCTTTGCAGCCTTAAAGGAAACATTGTTTTTGTTGTAGGTTTTGCCGTCTACCGTAATTGACTTCACCTTGTATCCGCTGTTTGCCTTTGCGTTTATTACAACAGTTTCTCCGGGATAGTAGCAACCTGCTCCGGTTACACTACCGTGTTCAGCATTTACATTTACATTATACATACCACTTTCAACGCCAAAGCTATATCCCACGCTGAAATAATCCGTTACGGTGCACAAAGAACCGCCGAAATAATCAAGCTCTATATTTGTATAAAGCTCGCAGGCTGTACCAAAGAACTTATTGTTTACTACTAATCCGCGGATTATGTCTGTATTCTTAGTCATATAGTAATTATTGCAGTGGGAATATTCATCCTTACTTACTGAATATTTTACTGTATCGCCATATCCGTCAAACAGCACACCGGTATATAAAATACCTCCTGAAATCAAATCTGCTCCGCACTCATAGTATGTAAATTTTTCACCGTTGAATTTATATGTATATGTTTTATTAGTTGTAAGCTGTTGGTTACTTTCTTTCCATTTGCTACCGTCAAAAATCAAGTTCTTGGGCATATTATCAGTTCCGTCAGTACCCAGCGTATATACCATCTGACTGTTATTTACCTGAATACATTTTCCCAATGCTCTGCCTGAAGGCAATGCAGGAGCTTCAACCCATCTTCCGGAGCTGTATTTGTAAACCTTAGTTGAAAGCTTTTCATCAGAATATCTATAGCCACCCATCAGGTATAGAGTTCCGTTTAATATACCAATTGACGCTCCGTCTAAATCATCTGTGAAATCTATGTAATAGTACCTATCCTTATTAACATCAACTTTCACAATTACAGACTGGGTATAATAAGGTTCATCATTATTATAAGAAATAAGTTTCAGCTTTGCTATAAAATAAAGATATCCATCATAGTACATTACATTCCTTATTTCGTAGGCACGTTCAGCAGAACCGATTACTGACTCAAAATGTGTATCAAGAGGTGACGATGAATCGAGGTCATCAAAATCTTCGTAGTCGAAGTCATCATCACTATTACCGTTTTCGTCATACTTATTAACACAGCCATAAGCATCTACTGCATAAATATTCTTACCGTCAGAGGCTGTTGCATAATTATTAAAATACACATCTGCTACTGAAAGCTTCTTGTACTTAGTTCCTGAAATAAGAATCTTTTCGTATAAGGAATAGCCGTTAGGTGTAGTGAGCTTTATTTCTGTATTGGAATTAAAATTCAATGGTGCAGTTTTTACCTTTGTGTCAGAAGAATCTGCAATATCAATGTTTATATCATTTATGGTAAGCTTTGCGTCCTTAAGGTTTAAACCGTTAATTAACACACTTTGGTCTGTTGCACACTCAACCGAATTAATTATAGGAATCGGAGAGTTAATCTTTGAAAGGTCAGAGAAGCCTGATGTTCTTACTGCATTATCATATTTTTCAGCCTGCTTTACGCTTCCGCAAATTTTTTCTGCAATTTGTTTTGCTGTTAAGTCAGGGAACTTTTCTTTTAATAATGCAACCTCACCTGTAACTACAGGAGCTGCCATAGATGTGCCACTCATAAACTCATATTTTCCGAAGCTTTCTTCCTCAAGCTTTGCACCCTTTGAAAGTCCGATTCCATCTATCAGGAATGTGTAGTCACCTTCATACTGACAAGTAAACAATATGGTTATCTTTCTTTCTCCTGCTTTTTTGTTATTTGTTTTTCCGTATATGTGATCCCAGCCTTCACCGGAACCTAAGAATAATAAATAACTATCCGATGTTGAAATATTGGAAGGGTCCTTATCAGCAGGCAAATCAAGTATGTCTATTTCATTAACTATGCCAAACATTTGCGCAATTGCGACATCATCTTCGCTTAGCTGCGGTGCTTTAATAATCCTTGCCATTGCGCTTATGTAGGGAGCCTGCTCACTATCCTCAGCTGTGTATGGAATAGAGACTCCGTAAACACCGTTGCTTTGAGCATTTTCTACGGTGATTTTTAAGGATGTTTTATCAGTTGTTGTATCCGTGAAGTAATTATCATCTGATTCAATTACGGTAACAGTTGCATCATCCTTTACCTGTTCTGTCTTAGCATTAAAATCCTTTGTAAAATACTGTGAGGTTTTATTGCCCTCACTGTAAATTGCAGGATTGAATACATTTTCATTATAAGCAGACAGAATATTTGTACCCGGCGCGGCTAAATCAACAGATTCTTTACCGTAGTTTGAGTAGGAGGCTATATCGCCCTTTTCATTTGTTGCTGCAACCGAAATAATATAATCACTTTCATAGCAAGCAGGGTACACTCTGTTAGCAGGATTTGGAATTTCATCATCTTCCGATGAATACAAATCTTCTTCCCAATCCAAATAGTAATCTTCATTACAAAATTCTTCATCAAGATTTTGTCCTTCATTACCTGCAGAACAAACAGATATTGCTCCTAATTCACCGACCTTATTAATAAGTTCAAGAAGAATTTTTGAATTGCTGTCACTGCCCCAAGAGTTGTTTATTGCTACAACATTTACCCCCAGCTTCATTGCTTTGTAAACATAATTATATGCTGCAACAACATCCTCAAGAGTACCGTATCCTTCATAATCAATCCATTTAAGAGCCATAATCTTTGTGTTCTGACTTATTCCAGCAATACCCATATTGTTATTCTGGTTTGCAGCAATAGTACCTGCACAATGAGTACCGTGTCCGTTATCATCCATGGGGACATTGTCCTCATATGTACCGGTAAAGTCAAAGCCATAATTACCGCCCAGCTTATTTTTATATGGATTAACCCACATTTTATCCTTTAAGTCAGGATGAGTATAGTCAACACCTGTGTCAAGGACAGCTACTACCTGCTCCTTTTCCTGTGACGGAGTTTCCATATCCCACACAGTTTCAGGGTTAATATCGGCACCCAATGTTCCGTTATTGCTGCCCTTATTATCTAATTGCCACTGAAAATTGCTGTATGGATCGTTAGTAATATTAAATGCTTTGTATATATAATTAGGTTCAGCAGTTACTATTTCTTCACTTTTATTAAGATTTTTTATAAGCTCTTCTGTGGACAGCTTATCGGAAGATACTGTAGCTACAGAAAAGTTATTGCCTTTTCCTGTGAAGTTTTCTACTTCATCCACCTTAATATCGCCGTTAACGTCAATATTGTCTGACAAATCCTCCCCTGAAGATATGACGCCGGCGCCTTCCAACAAGACTACAGCCTCGCCATTAACATAGTTTTTGTTATCTTCAGAATTATAATCTGTTTTATCAATTGAAAGGTTAGTGTTTTTTTCCGGAATAAACTGTTCCTTAGCCGATATAGATAAATCCCCCACACCTGCAACTGATACAAGCATTACTGCTGATAACACAGATGCGAGAATTTTTCTTTTTAATTTCATAAATTTCCCACCTCTTCAATAATTATTTACCCAAATATTAGCACAATATATAATTAAAAGCAATATGATTTTTTATGAAAAGATATATTAATAATTTACAATCAGCATAATTTGTGATATAATTTTTTTGCTTTTTGATTATAGATTTTTTAATAGGTAAGGAGTAATTGATATGGGCGGTTTTATGGGCGTTGCAGCTAAAGACGACTGCGTATTTGACTTATATTTTGGTACGGACTACCATTCTCATCTTGGTACAAGACGAGGCGGTATGGCTGTTTATGATGATGAAAAAGGATTTGACAGGGCTATTCATAACATTGAGAATGCTCCCTTTAGAACAAAGTTCGACAAAGATATGCAGGAAATGAAGGGAAAATTCGGAATCGGCTGTATTTCAGACTTTGAGCCGCAGCCATTGATTATTCGTTCCCATCACGGCACATATGCTATTACAACTGTAAGTAAAATTAACAACAAGGACCAAATTGCTCAGGAGCTTTTTGATGAACAACATTCTCATTTTCTTGAGATGAGCGGCGGAGAAATTAACTCAACTGAAATGGTTGCTACACTTATTAATCAGAAGGACAACCTTATTGAGGGAATAAACTACGCTTTGGAAAAGATTGACGGCTCTTTGTCAATTCTTCTTATGAATAAAAACGGGATTTACTGCGCAAGGGATAAATACGGAAGAACACCCATTGTTATCGGTAAAAAGCAAGGTGCTTTCTGTGCTGTATTTGAAAGCTTTGCATATAAAAACCTTGGATACAACGATTACAAGGAGTTAGGTCCCGGCGAGATTTGCGTTATAACTGACAAAAACTGCGTCACACTTAAAGCACCGGGAGATGAAATGAAAATCTGCACCTTCCTTTGGGTTTACTACGGCTATCCTGCAAGCTCATACGAGGGTATGAGCGTTGAACAGATGAGATACAACTGCGGTGCAAAAATGGCTGAGAGAGATAATGTTAAGCCTGACGTTGTTGCCGGTGTTCCTGATTCTGGTATTGCTCACGCTGTAGGCTATGCAAACGCTTCGGGAATTCCCTTCTCAAGACCGTTTATTAAATACACTCCAACATGGCCCCGTTCATTTATGCCGACTATTCAAAGCCAGAGAAACCTTATTGCTAAAATGAAACTGCTTGCTATCGAGGATTTAATTAAGGATAAAAGCTTACTGCTTATTGATGACTCTATTGTTCGTGGTACACAGTTAAGAGAAACAACGGAGTATTTATTTGAAAGCGGTGCTAAGGAAGTGCACATCAGACCTGCCTGTCCTCCTCTTGTATATGGCTGTAAGTATCTTAACTTCTCACGCTCATCGTCTGAAATGGACCTTATTACAAGACGAGTTATTGAAAGACTGGAAAACGGAAATGTTACCGATGAGGTTCTTAAGGAATATACAAATCCTGATTCGGAAAAATATGAAAAAATGGTTGAGGAAATCTGCAAGGAGTTAAACTTTACTTCATTAAAGTTTAACAGACTTGATGATATGCTGGAGTCCTGCGGAATTGATAAGTGCAAGCTTTGTACCTATTGCTGGGACGGTCAGGAATAAAATATCTAATAGAGAAAAGACAAGGAATCCAAAGAAATTCCTTGTCTTTTTTAACTGTATATCATAAACAAAAAGCAGAGTAGGAACCTACTCTGCAAATTTTTGCTTATTTACTTAGGTTTATTTACCGAAGTATCTTTCTAACAAGCCCTTAAGAGCCTTGCCGTGTCTTGCCTCGTCACGAGCCATCTCGTGAACTGTGTCGTGGATTGCGTCAAGATTATTCTTCTTTGCACACTTAGCAAGGTCAAATTTACCTGCTGTTGCACCGAACTCGCAATCTACTCTCCAAGCAAGATTATCTTTTGTTGAATCTGTCATCTTAACTTCTAACTCAGAACCAAGCATTTCAGCAAACTTTGCAGCATGCTCTGCTTCTTCGTAAGCTGCTTTTTCCCAATAAAGACCAACCTCAGGATAG
>CAMFZJ010000040.1 GCA_946004305.1 uncultured Clostridia bacterium
CAAGGAGTATCGTCGGCAGCGTCAGATGTGTATAAGAGACAGATATAAAAAGGAGGTATCCTAATAATGGACGAATTTAATAAGAATGAAGAAGTTATTGAAACCGAGGTTGAGGCTCCTGTAGATACTACTGATGAGGCTACAACTTCTGAAAATGTTTCAGATAATATCCAGCAGACTGTAGAAATATCTAAAAATAAAGTAAAAGTTCAGACTCCGATTATGATTGCCGCATGCATTTTGATAGTTGCAGTTTTGGGATTTTTCTGTTTTAAACTGTTTTTCAGCAATTCAATAACAGGAACTTGGGTTCTGAAAACCGACGCTTCTGCTGATGAAACATCAGAAGACGGCAACGCTGTTATTTACTATACTTTCCATGATGATAAGAATCATACAGCTTCTCTTAATATTGGTTCTATGGAAGTTAAAGGTAATTGGTGGTATGCTGATGAGAACGGTGCAACTACTGATGAGGCAACGGATACAATTACTATCTCAATTTCCTATTTCTTCAACGGTACATTCCAGTATGAAGTTGGCGGAAATGCTATTACAGGCAGAACTCTCACTCTAAAATCAGGAGATGATAGCTCTTATGATTTTGTAAGCAAGAGTATCCCTGATCCTGATTTAAAGCCTGTCCAAAACTATAAAGTTGATGAAAAGCTTGTAGGCGAGTGGAAAAATGATGAATCAAAAATTTCATATACTTTTAATTCAGACGGAACCTGCCACATTAATGAAATGGATACACTCATAATTGATGGTGTTTATAGTGCAGATGGTGAAAAAGTTGATATTAAGTATATTGCACAGGAAGAAGCAAATACAAGTTTTGGATATGAGATTAATGGTTCAAAACTAACGATTTCCGGTCTTGAGCTTGAGAAAGTAGATTAATAATTCATGCATTTGTGTTTACTGCTTTTAAAAATCTAACACATTAAAATCCTCCGATTAAATCGGAGGATTTTTTATCTGCATAATCCACATGCATTATCCAGTATTTCAAACATATCATCCTTACTGCATAATTCCATAAAGGAATAATCTCTGCATACCATTTCACAAAGTTTTTTTGTTTCTTCATCCATATTGCAGTCAAGGCAAATCACTCTGTCCGGACCGTTTTTGCCCATCCATTTAACCTTTTGGGCAGCGCTTCGCAATAAATACTCAGCGTCCTCCTGTTTATTGCATATTGGCTCAATAAGTATAATCTCCCTGTCATCTTTTGATTTTGTAAAAATTCTTACAATTCCTCTCAAACTTTCACATACTCCAATTACTGCGAAAAAAGCCAAAAGGCAAATATAAATATATATCATAAAGCCACCTCTTTTTATTTTATTTTGTAAAAAATTTTTTGTGCAGAATAATTATGCTGAAAACAGCAGATAATATTTGTGCTTCGATTTAGAAAGCAAAATTTTAATGAGGTGAATTTTATGACAGACAATTCTTATGCAAATCAGTGTATTCGTTGCACAGTAACTAATTGCAAAAATCACAACAAGGATAAGAACTATTGCTCGCTTAATTCAATTACTGTAGGTACACACGAAGCAAATCCAACACAAATCCAGTGTACTGACTGTGAAAATTTTGAACTTAAGTCTGATTGTAATTGCTAATAATTGCATAAAAGAAAAGTAGAAAAGGATAGCTTTTAGCTTAGTGCTGAAGCTGTCCTTTTTGTTTTTCACGGATTAGCAATGATTACATAATATATCATATGAAAACAAAAAAGGTGTTTTTTATGATAAATAAAAGTATTGTTTTTCTAGGCGGAGATAAACGCCAGCTGTTTGCAGCAAATGCTTTTGCTGAAATGGGATTTACTGTGTATCTTTCCGGCTTTGATAAGCTTGAAAGCAACGGGGATTTAATAATAACTGATATTTATACAGGAATTGTTAATTCTGATATAATTGTGTTTCCTGTAACCGGAATAAAGGATAGAATTATACCTTGCTATTTTTCTAATAAAGAATTAAGATTAAGCGATGAATTGCTTGAATTATTAAAAAATAGAATTGTATTTTCAGGGAAATCACAATCTATTAAAAATATTTCCAAGGAAATAAAAATTTATGATTATCTTGACAGGGAAGAATTTGCAGTTGCAAATGCATTGGCTACAGCCGAGGGGGCTGTTCAGGTAGCAATGGAGGAGTATGAAGGACTTATTTCCAATTCCAGATGTCTTGTCACAGGCTACGGAAGAATAGGCAGAATATTATCTTCAATACTCAATTCCTTAAATGCAAAGGTAACTGTTTCAACAGAAAAACCTGATCATTTTGAATATATAATTGCAACAGGAAATAAGCCCATAAAAACAAATAAAATAACAGGGCTTAATAACTATGATATAGTTTTCAATACAGTTCCGGCTCTTATAATTGACAAAAAAGTGTTGGAAAACAGTTCCCCTAATGTTCTTATTATTGATCTTGCATCATTGCCGGGAGGGGTAGATTTTGAAGCTGCAAAAAAACTGAATATCAGCGCAATACATGCACTATCATTGCCGGGCAAATGTTCCCCTAAAGCCGCCGGTGAAATTATCACAAAAACAATACTAAATATGCTCAAGGAGGAATTTAGTTGACAAAGGCAGATATAGGATTTGCACTGTGCGGCTCATTTTGTACATTCTCAAAAGCTTTGGTGCAAATGGAAAAGCTAATGGAAGATAACTATAATGTTATTCCCATAATGTCGCAAAATGCATATTCAACAGATACACGTTTTGGAAAGGCTAAAGAGTTTGTAGAAAAAATCGAAAAGATAACCGGTAAAAAAGTTTTGCACACAATCGCTGATGTAGAGCCCATAGGTCCAAAAAAATTATGTGACTTAATTTTAGTTGCCCCTTGTACCGGAAATACACTCGCAAAGTTGTGTCAGGGAATTACTGACAGTTCTGTTACAATGGCAGTAAAATCACACCTTAGAATTAAGCGTCCGGTTTTATTGTGTACAGCTACAAACGACGGTTTAGGAGCAACTGCACAAAATATAGGCAGATTAATTAATACAAAAAATATTTATTTTGTACCAATGACTCAGGATGATTATGTAAACAAGCCTAATTCATTGGTTGCACATTTTGATTTAATACCTGAATGTGTCAAACAGGTTCTTGATGGTGTTCAGCCACAGCCTGTCTTTGGATAAATTTGTAACAGAGAGCAGTTTATTTTGTCTGCTCTCTTTCTTTATACTTGAAAAGGGTAATTTCTTTTGATATAATTACTGTATACCATTTAGGTGTATGTGGAGGAATAGTATGAAATACTGTACTAAATGCAGAAGGCTGTATAATGATGAAGATACAGAATGCAAGGAATGTAAAAAGGGAAAGCTTGAAACTATAACCGATGAAAGCACACCTGTATATCTTTGCAGTGGTGATATAATGGAACGTGACAGAGTGCAGGCGGTGTTAAAGGACAGCAAGATTCCCAGTGATTATAAGAGAAATATGGTGTCAGCTAATTCTCAGGTGGTTACAGGAATAGATTTTGACGTGTTTGACATCCTTGTTCCTTTTGATATGTATGAGCAGGCTTTTGATGTAGCTGTAGGAATTGGAGCCATAAAGCTTAATGAAGAAGAAACGCTTGCTTATAAACTTGATAAAAACGACGGTATAGAAGAATTTGAAGAAATGTCTTCATCAAAGCGTACCACAGTTAGAATAATCTCTGCCATTCTTATAATTATTGCTTTTGCAGCTATAATATACGGCGTTGATTTTATAATGGCATTAATTAAAAATTTATTTACATAAACAGGAGAAATAATTATGAAGTTTGAAACAAAATGTATTCAGTCAGGATATACTCCCAAAAACGGAGAATCCCGAGTAGTGCCTATTGTTCAAAGCACTACATATAAATATGAAACATCTGATGAAATGGGTAAGCTTTTTGATTTGGAAGCAGAGGGCTTTTTCTATACACGACTTGCAAACCCGACTTTGGATGCTGTTGAGAAAAAAATCGCTGATTTAGAGGGAGGAGTAGGCGCAATGCTTACTTCCTCAGGACAGGCGGCAACAACAGCAGCAGTTGTAAATATTTGTAAAGCAGGAGATCACGTTATTTGTTCCAGCGCAGTATATGGTGGAACATTTAATTTGTTTAGCAAAACTCTTAAGGATTTAGGAATTGACTGTACTTTTGTACCGGCAATGGTTACTGAGGAAGAATTAAATAATGCTTTTAGAGAAAATACAAAGCTTGTTTTTACAGAAGCTGTTACAAATCCTTCCCTTGATGTTGCAGATATTGAAATGTTTGCAAAATGTGCCCATGCTCACAATGTACCTTTGTTTGTAGATAATACATTTCCTACACCGGTAAACTTCAGACCGTTTGAATGGGGTGCTGACATTGTTGTCCATTCTACCTCAAAGTATATGGACGGACACGCTGTAGCACTTGGCGGCGTAATAGTTGACAGCGGTAATTTTGACTGGAATAATGGAAAATATCCAATGCTCAGCCAGCCTGATGAAACTTATCACGGTGTGGTATATACAGAACGCTTTGGAAAAGCTGCATTTATTACAAAAGCAAGAACTCACATTATGCGTGATATGGGACAGCAACAGTCACCAATGAATGCATTTCTTTTAAATATAGGACTTGAAACTTTATTCCTGCGTGTTCCCCGTCATTGTGAAAACGCATTGGCTGTAGCTAAATTCCTTGAAGCTAATGATAAAATTGAATGGGTGAATTTTCCGGGACTTGAAAGCAGCAAGTATTATGATTTAGCACAGAAATATATGCCGAATGGTACTTGCGGTGTTGTATCCTTTGGTGTTAAGGGTGGCAGACAAGCTGCAGAAAAGCTTATGGCAGAGCTTAAGCTGGCGGCGATTGTAACTCACGTTGCAGATGCTCGTACCTGTTGCTTGCATCCTGCAAGCGCCACTCATCGTCAGATGACAGATGAACAGCTTGTTGCAGCCGGAATTTCACCAAATATGATTAGATTTTCTGTTGGTATTGAAAATGTAGAAGATATTATAGCTGACTTAAAACAAGCTATAGATAAGGTGTAGTATGAAAAAATTTGTTACTGCCATTATTGTGGCAGCAGGAAATTCCTCTCGTATGGGATTAGGTATGAGCAAACAGTTTATCCCCTTACTTGGAGAACCTGCGTTAAAATATACGCTTAATGCTTTTGAGCGTTCATATATTATTGATTCTATTGTAGTTGTTTGCCGACCTCAGGATAAAGTTGCAATAAGTGCCATCATTAATCAAAACAGTTTTAAAAAGGTTGACGCTCTTGTTTATGGCGGAAGTACACGGGGTGAGAGTGTAACAAACGGTGTTAACAGCGCAAATCCGGAAACTACACATTTTGCAATTCATGACGGAGCACGACCGTTGGTTGAGCTTATTGATATTGAAAATGTAGTAAAGGTAGCTTTTGAAACAAATGCCGCAACTCTGGGGATTTTTGTTACAGATACAATCAAAACCGTTGATAATGAAAACAACATTGTTTCTACTCCCGTAAGAAGCAAGCTGAGAGCTGTACAGACTCCTCAGGTTTTCGAGAAAGAGCTGTATAAAAAAGCTCTTAACTATGCTAAGGAAAATAAGCTGAGCTTTACAGATGATTGCCAGCTTGTTGAAAGCATAGGGGAAAGCGTTAAGGTAGTAATCGGAAGTCAGGATAATATTAAGCTTACAACTCAAAATGACATTGCTATTGTTGAGCATATTCTTAAAGGAAAGCAGGTTTAATAATGAGAATCGGTCACGGATATGATGTTCATAAGCTCGTTGAAAACCGCAAACTGATTTTAGGCGGAGTTGATATTCCTTATGAAAAGGGCTTGCTGGGTCATAGTGATGCAGATGTATTGCTTCACGCAATAATGGACGCTTTGTTAGGTGCGGCTGCGTTAGGTGACATAGGTAAGCTGTTTCCTGATAATGATGATAAGTTTTTAGGGGCAGACAGTACTCTGCTGTTAAAAAAAGTTTGTCAGGTTCTTTCTGATAATGGCTATAGGATTGTCAATATTGATTCTACTGTAATCGCTCAAAAGCCTAAGCTAAAGTCTTATATAGATGCTATGAGAACTAATATAGCCAATGCTTGCAATATTGATATTTCTCAGGTAAGCGTAAAAGCTACTACAGAGGAAAAGCTTGGATTTACAGGCAGCGGAGAGGGTATATCATCTCACGCAGTTTGTATAATAGAATAGTATATGTAATAAAATAAACACCTTGTTCATATTTATGAATGAGGTGTTTTTATGTTTAAACGTGTAATTTCAAGTTTGATTTGTATAACAATTTTAATATCAATTTGTGCTATTAATGCTTCTGCAATAACTGATGATGAAATTTCAGCCCCGGCGGCAGTACTGATAGAATCTAAAACCAATAAAGTGCTGTATGAAAGAAATGCTCACCAAAAAAGAGCCTGCGCCTCTATTACAAAGGTTATGACCTTGCTTCTTGTAATGGAAGCAATAGATAACGGCAAGCTTAAACTAAATGATACTCTGTCAGCATCAGCTCATGCTGCTTCTATGGGCGGTTCGGATATTTGGCTTGAAGAAGGTGAGAAAATGTCAGTAAACGACCTGATTAAAGCAACAGCAGTTGCTTCAGCTAATGATGCAGCCGTAGTTCTTGCAGAGGCTATCAGCGGCAGCGAACAGAGTTTTGTTGCAGAAATGAACAAAAAGGCTAAATCTCTGGGAATGAACGATACAACATTTAAGAACTGTAATGGTCTGGATGAAGAAGGTCACTTAACCTCTGCTTTTGACGTGGCAATTATGTCCAGCGCATTAATTAAATACGAGAAAATATTTGATTATACATCAATATGGCTTGATTATCTTCGTGATGGTAAAACTCAAATTGTAAATACTAATAAGCTTTTAAAAACATACAACGGAATAACAGGATTGAAAACCGGAACTACAGATGATGCAGGCTGTTGTATGAGTGCTACAGCTAAAAGGGATAATATGTCCTTAATTGCCGTAGTATTGGGATGTGACAACGGAACATCCCGCTTTGGTGACGCAGCAACACTTCTGGATTATGGCTTTTCAAACTATAAGGTGCAAAACCTTAACCTTCCAAAAGAAGCCACAAAAGCTGTTGAGGTTAAGGGCGGTATGGTTGATAAGGTAGATTTAATGTGTGCTGAACCGGGCTCTGTTGTAGCAGAAAAGGCTTCCTCAGCAGATATTACATATAAATGCAACATAAAACAAGATATTGAAGCACCTGTAAAGATTGGAGATAATTTGGGCACGGTGACCTATTATTCCGGCGACAAGAAAATTAAAACCTGTATTATCTCAGCAAAGACATCTGTAGAGAAAATGACCTTTAGCTCAGTAGTTTCCGGTTTTTTTAATGCTATATTAGAATTATGAATTTTTAATATTTAATATTGCATAAGAAGTCAATTTGTGGTAGAATAATCCTATATAAATATTATATGGTTTGGTAATCCATATTTTTATTGGAGGAGATTAATATGTCTACTAAATTAATTGACAAGTATCTTAATGGTTTTGTGGGTGAAGATGAGTATAAGGGCATTGAAGCTCAGATAAAAACTGCACATACTACACTTCATAACGGTACAGGTCTTGGTAATGATTTTATCGGTTGGGTTGACCTTCCTACAAATTATGACAAAGATGAGTTTGAACGTATTAAGAAATCAGCTGAAAAGATTAAAAATGATACTGATGTGTTCGTAGTAATAGGTATTGGTGGTTCTTATTTAGGCGCAAGAGCTGCAATTGAGTTTTTAAATTCACCAAACTATAATTCCTTTGCAAAAGATACACCTCAGATTTATTTTACAGGTAATTCTATCAGTTCTTCTGCACTTTCTGATATTATCGAGCTTTGTGAAGGCAAAGATGTATCAATTAATATGATTTCAAAGTCAGGTACTACTACTGAGCCTGCTATTGCATTTAGAGTTTTCAGAGAGTTACTGGAAAAGAAGTATGGCAAAGAAGGCGCAAGAGAAAGAATCTACTGCACAACTGATAAAGCAAAGGGTACTCTTAAGGAATTGGCAGATAAGGAAGGCTATGAAACATTTGTAGTTCCTGATGATGTAGGCGGCAGATTTTCTGTACTTACAGCTGTGGGACTTCTTCCTATTGCTGTATCCGGTGCTGATATTGACGCTCTTATGAAGGGTGCTAAGAAGGCTCAGGATGAGTTTAATAATGATGATTTAGCAACAAATGATTGCTATAAATACGCCGCAATCCGCAATATTCTCTACAACAAAGGCTATTCAACAGAAATTATGGTTTCTTATGAGCCTGCATACGCAATGATGAATGAATGGTTTAAACAGCTTTTCGGCGAGTCTGAGGGTAAGGATAATAAAGGTATCTATCCTTCAAGCGTTATTTTCTCAACAGATCTCCATTCACTCGGTCAGTATATTCAGGACGGCAGACGTAATCTTTTTGAAACTGTAGTTACTTTTGATAAATGTAAAAAAGAAATTACTTTAGGCACAGATCCTACAAATGTTGACGGTCTTAATTTCCTTGCAGGCAAAACAATGAGTTTTGTAAATCAAAAGGCATTTGAGGGTACAGTTCTTGCTCATAATGACGGCGGTGTGCCTAATATCGTTCTCAATGTTGAACAGATGGATGAGTTTAATCTGGGATATTTAATCTATTTCCTTGAAAAAGCCTGTGCAATTTCCGGTTATGTTCTTGGTGTAAATCCATTCAATCAGCCGGGTGTTGAAAGCTATAAAAAGAATATGTTTGCTCTCCTTGGCAAGCCGGGTTATGAAGAACAAAAGGCTGAGCTTGAGGCGAGATTAAAATAAAATCAAAAGTATAAAATATAAGGAGGAAGTATAGTATGGTTACTTTACTTATTGGAAAAAAAGGTTCAGGAAAAACAAAGAAGTTAATTCAGCTTGCTAATGAAGCTGTTGCTGCTTCACAGGGAAATGTTGTAGTTATTGAAAAAGGTGCAAAGCTTACTTACGACATTACTTCTAAAGCAAGACTTATTGATACTGATCAGTACTCAGTAAGTGGTTATGATATGCTTTTTGGTTTTATCAGCGGTATCTGTGCAGGTAACTATGACGTTACAGATATTCTTGTTGATTCAACATTCAAGATTTGTCCTTCTGCTGTAGATGGTATTGAAGATTTCACAAAGAAGCTTCAGGATCTTTCAGAAACAGCTCAGACAAATATCGTATTATTAATTTCTGCGTCTGAGGATGAACTTCCAAGCTCAATCAACGCTGTTTGTGAAAAGCTTTAATAAAGTATAATTTAATAATTTGAGGCTGTTTCTATTTTTGAAACAGCCTCTTTTGTGTATTTATTGATGATAATGTAAAAATTGTAAACGGTTATTTTCTTAAATTTTTAAAAAAATCTTTAATCAAATTGCTACATTCTGATTCTAATATACCGCCTTCAAATTTTGGCCTGAAGTTATTTGGCATATTAAGTACATTTAGCGCTGAACCACATGCTCCGTTTTTTGTATCATATGCACCAAAGTAAACATTAGGGATTTTTGCATTTACAATTGCTCCTGCACACATTGGGCATGGCTCAAGTGTTACATATAGTTCACATTCCCATAACCGCCAGCCTCCAAGTTTTTCACAAGCTTGATAAATAGCGTCAAGTTCTGCGTGAAAAACTGCATTTTTTCGTGTTTCTCGCTTGTTATAGGATTTTGATATTACTTCATTGTCTTTTGTAACAACTGCTCCTACAGGTATTTCTCCAAGCTTATAAGCTTTTTTAGCTTCTGCAAGGGCGATTTTCATAAAATATTCTCTATCCATAATTAAAAAAACCTGTATATGAAATAATTTCTAATATGAGGACGCCTAAAAAGAAAACCATACCTACTGATGTAAAGCTATTTGTAATTTTTGTCTTAAAGGAAATTATATCATTATTTTTATTTTTTATGTTAAACAGAGTTTTATCCTTAGATAGAATGATTGCAGAAATTATTGCCAGAGTGACAATTATAAACATAGTAACTGAGTAAAATGTATTCAGTTGATGATATGTGAATGTCATAGAAGATTCCATAATGGAAATAACTACCGCATAAAAATTGTTTAGGAAGTGGATGATTATTGTCGGCAGTAATGTGTTAGTTTTAATAACAATAAAGCCAAAAACCAGTCCCAAAATGAAAGCAAAAGGAATCTGAACGATATTTCCGTGAAGGACAGCAAAAAGCACAGCTGATATTATTACAGCAAAAGAATCACCAAATTGTCTAAGCTTTCCTAAGACTATTCCCCTGAGAGCAAATTCTTCAGAAATTGCCGGAACAACAGCAACACTTAGAATATACAGCATATTCTCTAATGGTGAATATGTTGTATAATCCATATCCATTTTATTTGATATTCCCACTAATGACATATTGTGTATAAATATTTCAGCAACATAATCCCCAATAAAAGCCATTCCGAATCCAACTGATACCAATAACATTAATTTGGTGAATTTTATTTTCTGAAAGGGTACAATTTTTTGCAGTGAGGTTTTCGATAATTTACAATAGATAAATCCAGGTATTATTAAGCATGCTAAAGAAGTAATACTCATTATAATATATAAATTGATGTTATCATTAGCGCTTACACCACCAATGATTGAAATAGTTAAAAAGATAATTGGTACGACAATCATTGATAAAAAGCAGGTGAAAAGGTAAAATCCTAAACCACTGCATGTTTTTCGCAATTGTAGCTTGTAATAATAATCCATATAATCACTCCATTATAAATCTTATCATAAT
>CAMFZJ010000041.1 GCA_946004305.1 uncultured Clostridia bacterium
GGGCTCGGAGATGTGTATAAGAGACAGTATATAAGCTTTGAAATTATTGATGATGAATTTGTAACATATCTGAAAAAATTTAACATATCTAATCAATCAAAAGAAACTGTCTTTACCTTTAAAACAGATATAGGCGAATGGATAATACATAGAGGATATTTCTACTACACAGATACCCTTGCTTATGTTGGTGATAATGATGAATGTACAGGAAGTGTGTATAGAGTTGCTCTTGACAAATCAGAAAAAGATGCTGAGATTCTTTTTGACTTCGATAAAACAGGAGTATCTTTATTGCAAACCTCCAATATGCAGGCATATGGAAACTATGTTTACTATGAGGCTATTACATCAAGAAAAGGTGTTAATATTGATGATTTAGTCGCCGATGATGACTTGCTTGGAAAAGGATATTGTTACAATATACAGACCGGAGAGCAGACTTGTTTAAACGATGCTATTGGTAAGGGTACAATTCTATATTATGGTTTTTATAATAATAAAGTAATATACGGGGTTGTTGATAAAGAAGACTGCAATATTTATGCCTGTGATTTAAAAGGCAAAAACAGTGAGAAGCTTTTTGTCTATGATAAAAAACTAAGGCAATATACTAAATTTGCTGACGGCAAATACTTTTATTTTGAAAACACAAATCTTATTGCAGATGATGAAAATTACAAATCAACTTATTTAGTCTATAATTTCAAGGGTGAAAAAATAAACACCGTAAAGATGCCTTTTGATATGACTCCTCATATTCCTTTTGATAATAATTATATTATCCGTTCATCAGATCCTTTTGGCGGAACAATAGATAATGATGAACTTTATATTATAGACAAATCTAAGATTAATTCCGAAAAGGAACTAAAAGCCAAGTCGATTTATAAGTTTAATTGAGGTTAAAAATGAAGCTTACCCTTTATGAAATAAAAAAGGTAATATCCCAAAAAGTTTTTATCACTATTTTAGTCCTTTCCTTGCTTATGAATGGCTTTATCCTTTCTTATACTCAGCTAAACAAAAGTGATAATTATAAGCTTTCACACACTAAAAGCTACAGCGAAGCTCTGTCGGAATACAGCAGTTTATCCACAGACAAAGCTACTCAAAAGATAAAGGATAAGTTACTTGCCTATGAAATACTTTCCGATTTTCAGGTTCTTGCCACAACAGATGACAAGAGAATGGCAAAGGACTCAGAAAAAGCTCTGAAAGAATACAAGAAAAACAATCCTCAGGCATACGCTGAAGCAGAGAAAATGAGCAAATCCGGGGAGGATTTCTCTAATGAAAAGCAGATGCTAGAGGATATTTCAGACCAGTTGGAATACATACAATTCTACCCGGATTTTATCAATGAAATGGACGAAAGGGCAGAAAGGCAATCAAAGGCTAAGCTGTTCAATGATGAGAACTCTTTCTCCTATAAAAATCTTTTTAAAACTGCCGATGATTATAGGGCTTTACAGGGAACAAAATTAGAAATAGGAAAAATCACAAATGTATTAACGGTAGGCGAATATAAGATATCAGATTATTTAGTGGTTGCGATTATCTTTTTGATGTGCATTTATCTATTTAGCTTTGAAAGGGACAAGGGCTTGTATAATCTTGTCCGTTCAACGAGAAAGGGACGTTTGGCAACTATTTTATCTAAACTGGTTTCTCTTGGAATATTAACCTTTTTAGTATCAGTAGTTTTTACGTTATCAAATTTTGCAGTGTCTGCCTGTTTGTATGGTTTTGACACTATGAATGTAAATATACAGTCTTTTGCTGAGTTTAGGAACTGTACTTTACCTTTTACAGTAGGCGAATATTACTTAGTTTTTATTTTATCAAAAGCTTCTTCAATGCTTGCTTTCAGCGGAATTTTTGCTTTATTCTTTGGTATTTTTACAAATGCTGTTTTGAAATATATTGCTTGCGGGGGAATAGTTGGCGGAGAACTTGCACTTTACTTTTTTATTTCCGCTGATTCTCCTTTGAGTTTTCTGAAATATATTAATCTGTTTTATTTTTCAGATACCTTTAGTCTGTTGTCAACATATTTGAATTTAAATGTATTTAGTTTTGCAGTCAATATTCTTACAGTTGCATTTGTTACTATAATATTTATTTTGGTAGTATCATCATCTATTGTTGCTGTGATTTTTGTAAAGTGCAATCAACAGTTAAGAAAGAACAAGGCTGATCTAATCATAGAGAGTTTCAAAAAGAAATTTTGTAAAATTAATGGAAGTACAAGGCTTATCAGCGGAGAATCATTCAAATTTTTTCTACAAAATAAATATGCTGTTTTCTTTCTTATGCTAATTGTATTTTCGGTGTTCAATTGTTTTGGTCAAGAGGAATATACATACAGTTCAAAGTCTGACTATATTTACAAAATACATATGGAATATCTGGAAGGTGAAGTTACAACCGATAAGCTTAACTACATCAAAGAGAAAGAAAACTATATTAAAAAATTGGAATCTAAGTTAAATAATTCGGAGTTTTCTGATGGGATGATGGGTGTAATCACAAATACTATTGAAAATGAATCAAATGCGTTATATAAAATAAAAGAACAGTATAATCGAATAAAAATGTTAAAACAACAAGGTATAGAAGCTTGTTTTGTTGATGAAAATGTTTATGGAGTGTTTGTTTCTGATCCCCGGAGGGAATGGATGAGTTTTGCCTTTTTGTCATTGATATTAATTGTTTCTATCCCGTCAATTAATACCTGTGAATATAAGAATAATGTTATATGTCTTATCAGATCAAACAAAAACGGAAAACTAAAGCTGTGGCTAACAAAGGTGATGATTGGGTTATTTAGTACGATTTTGAGCTTTATTTGTGCTTACATACCGTACATAATAAGATTTATAAATACATATAGTTTGAAATGCCTTTCTTATCCACTAAATGTAATTGAAATGTTTGAAAGCGGAAAAACAATAAGCATTTTGGGAGCTCTTTATGTTGAGTTGATCTCTTATTTGTTTGTAGCAATTTTAGTCTTTTCACTGGTAACATTTATTGCAGTCGTTACTAAAAATAATTTAATATCAATGTTGCTATCTACTGTGGTTATATTCATCCCCACTGTTGTGTTAAATAGAAACGAGAATTTAAGAGCAGGTAACATTTTTGAAAGTAATTTTATTATGCCTATGGTTATAATTATTACAATTTGCCTGATTTTAGCTGTTTTGTTCATTACTCTTGCAGGAAAAAGGTTTACCGGAACCGGGTTTACTCAATTAAGGAGATCATATGAAACTGGAAATTAAAAATATAAATAAAAGCTATAAAAAGGGAACAGTAAAGGCACTTGATGATTTTACTGTTACACTAACGCCGGGAGTTTATGGTCTTTTAGGCCCCAACGGTGCCGGTAAAAGTACACTTATGAATATAATCACCGACAACCTTAATGCAGATAGCGGCGAGGTGCTTTATGACGGTGAAAATATCAAAAAGCTTGGCAAGAATTATCGTTCTATACTTGGATATATGCCACAACAACAGGGACTGTATGATGATTTTACCCTGAATAGATTTTTATGGTATATGTCAGCACTAAAAGGACTAAAGAAGAAAGACGCAAAAGAGAAAATCACATCGCTTCTTAAAACCGTAAACCTTACAGAGTCGGCTCATAAAAAGCTTGGCGGTTTTTCAGGCGGTATGAAACAACGCGCCTTAATTGCACAAGCACTTCTTAACGACCCTGAAATTCTTATCCTTGACGAACCAACAGCAGGACTTGACCCAAAAGAAAGAATACGTATAAGAAACTTTATAAGTGAGATTGCAGAGGATAAAATAGTCCTAATATCCACCCATGTTGTGTCCGACATTGAGTTTATAGCAAAGGAAATTATCCTGCTGAAAGAGGGCAAACTCATATCTCACAACACCTGCAACAGCCTTACAAAGGAAATAGAAAACAAGGTGTTTGAGGTGGAAATTGATAAAGAAAACCTTAAATATTTTCAGGATAATTACCGTGTTTCTAACCTTTCCCACAGCGAAGATAAGATAATTGTTCGCATAGTTACGGATACATCGCCAAAGGATTATAAAATACAAAAAGTAAAACCAACTCTTGAGGATTTGTATCTCTATGTGTTTGAGGGAGGAAAATAAAGTCTTAGTATTTGAATTTACCCAATATTACCTTTTGTAGTATTGGGTAATAAATATATTTGGTGAATTATTATGAAATATCAGAACTTAAAATTTTTATCAAAAGCGTATATTAAAGGAAATAAAAACAGCAAAACAATTAGAATCGTAACTTGTTTATTAATTGTGGCGATTACTGTAATATCAAGCTTTGCAATTGTGACAGTAAACGCTATGAATGAGAGCAAAGAAGATTACAAATCAAGAGCACTTTTTCTTTCACCATGGATTAAGCCGCTTACAGATGACGTTATCGAAAAAATGTTATCAATAGAGCACATTGAACATATTGATGATTGCACAGCTATATATGGTATAAATTCCTATGACATAGTTGACACGAATGACAAGGATTTTAAATCCGGATTTGCAAATCATAAAGTCACTTCCGTGGATATCAATGGGCTGTATGAACACGAAAACAAGAGGGTAATTGCAGGGAAAAGCCTTGATGCTACACCGGTGTACAGTTGTATTATTCCAAGCATATTTTATCCCTTTGAGGATAATGACGGCAACATTAACTATAACAATCTTGATTATATAGACGGTACAAAGCTCATAGGTAAGATCATTACGGTTAAAGGTTCTGACGGTAATATATGTGTTCCTTATAATATAGTTGATGAAAATAACCAATGTTTAGGTGTTGAGACATATTTGTCGTCCCCTGAAATTAAACTTAATATTGTTGGAACATATTATTGCTCCCGTGCCAACTCAGGCTCGTTTCGAAATATATTTGTTTCAAGAGATACAATCCTTGCTATAACTAAAGATGCTTTTAAAAAATCGGGAGTAGATATTAATGACAATGATAACGACAATCATATAGCAAAATGGTGGAATACTCCCTCGTTACACAGCTATATAGTGGTTGCAGACGATTATGACAACATTTCCGCAGTGTTTAATGAAGTGACGGATATAGGATATGATATAGCAAATTCCCCCGAATGGTTGATGAGTGACAACACAATATTACTTGCCAATTTGTTCGGTAAGATTGGTGTTTTTTTTATAATTGCAATTTTTATTATTGCTGTAATTATAATGATACAGTCATCGGTTACAGAAATAAAGAGAAGAAGAGGATTTATCGGTCTTTTAAAAGCTATGGGATATAAAAATAAACAGATTCTTGCCTGCTTGAGTCTTGAACAATTTTATATAGTCTTAACTTCATTTGTGATCGGAAATGTAATCTCGACTGCTATTGTAGCAACTACAAATTATATATTTATGCACGGCTCATACGCACAGATGGTTTATGTAATTGATTGGAAGATATTTTTTGTATTTATGGCTGTTGCTTTGGCAATAACAGTCTTGATACCAATTATTTGTCTGGTAGTAATGCTGCATACGCTTAATAAAATTCAGCCTAGAGAGGCAATGAACTGAAGGATGTATCATTATGAAATATCAGAACTTAAAATTTTTATCAAAGGCAAATATAAAAGGTAATAAAAACAGCGGTGCAATAGTTATTTTGACATGCTTGCTTGTTATAGCAATTACAATCATATCCTGTTTTTCTATTGTAACCGTAAAAGCAGTAAATGAATACAAGGAAGATTATAAAGCAAGGGCATTGGAGCTTGATCCATGGCTTAAACCGATTACAGACAGTGCAATTAGTGCTATTTCAAATATTGATCATGTTCAGTCAGTTGATGACGTTACAGGTTTGAGGAGTGTATGTGCCTTTGATATATTAAACATAGAAGATGAAGAGGGGGATTTTAATGAGTTTGATGAACAGTTCAAAAGTCAGAATTGTTTTGTATATGCCTGTGGACTTGTTGGAAATGAGAAGAAAAAAGTAATATCAGGTGACAATCTTGATGATTCCCCTGTGTTCAGTTGTATAGTACCAAGTCTTTTTTACCCCTTTGATGACGAGGATAATATTAATTATGAAAATCTTAATTATATAGATGGTACCCGTCTTATTGGAAAAACTATAACTATAAAGGGCTATAACGATAATATGGAGTTTCCGTATAATTATAGTAATGCAGATGGCAATGGTAACAGTGATGCAATTTTGCCATCTCCTGAGTTTAAATTGAAAGTTGTAGGAACATATTATTGTTCTCCGACAGCATCCGGATATTTTGCAGATATATATGTTTCAAGAGAAACAGATTTACTAATGACGAAAATGACAATGGAAGGAGCAGGAATTAATCTTACCTCCAATGATAGCGATATCGCCAAATGGTGGAATACACCTTCCCTGCATACCTATTTTGTAGTAGTTGATGACTACAACAACTTATCTGAGGTTTTCAATGAAATTAGAAATATGGGATATGATATAGCAAATTCACCCTCACAACTTATAAAGGACAGCATAGTTTTGATGGCTAATCTGTTTAGCACAGTCGGGGTATTTTTAATATTAGCAATAGGAATTTTAACTATAGTAATATTGGTGCAATCATCAATATCGTCAATAAAACAACGCAAAGGCTCTATAGGTTTAATGAAAGCTATCGGTTACAAAAACAGGCAGATTTTTGCTTGCTTGTGTTATGAGCAGTTATATTTAACAATAAAGGCTTTTTTAATAGGCGGTACGCTGTCCGCATTATTCGTAACCGTAACAAATTACATATTTAGTCATAAATCATATCAGGATATGCTTTATATAATAGATTGGAATTTGTTCTTGACTTACCTTGGCATTTCTCTTGCAACAGCAATTATCGTTCCTTTGCTGTGCCAGATTATTTCTCTTAAAATACTGATTAATGTTCAACCAAGGGAAGCTATGAGTACAAATTAAGGAGGAAAATTATGAATACAATTGAACTAAAAGGGGTGTCAAAGATATATAACAATGGCGTTAAGGCATTGGACAATGTATCTTTTAAAATGAATCAGGGTGAGTTTATCACCATAATGGGACAGTCAGGCAGCGGCAAAAGTACGTTTTTGCAAATTGCAGGGTTGCTTGATAAGTGTACTTCAGGTATGGTTATCATCAACGATCAAGATGTTTCTAAGCTTTCTCAAAATCATCTCGCTGATATTCGTAAAAAGTCTCTCGGCTTTGTTTTCCAGAACTTTCACCTTAATGCTCATTTAAAACTTTACGAAAATATAATGCTGCCTATGCTCATAAATGAAGAGTATAAAACAAAGGACGAAATGAAGAAAAAAGCTATGGAGCTTATAAATATGATTGGACTTTCTCACAGAATAAATCATTATCCGGGGGAGCTTTCCGGAGGTGAACAGCAAAGAGTTGCAATAGCAAGAGCTATGGCTAATAATCCGGATTTTATCCTTGCAGATGAGCCGACCGGTAATCTTGACAGCAAAAATGAAATTATAATTTTTGAGGAATTGAAAAAGCTGGCACAGTCGGGTAAAGGCGTTTTAGTAGTGAGCCACAATGACGCCGTAATTGATTTTGCAGACAAAATCTATATAATGAAAGATGGAGCGTTAGAGGAAAAGAAAAATGCAGAATAAAAGATTAAATATGATTATAAAGGCGTCTGTTAAATCAAGAAAGTTTACATCCTTTCTGTTTTGCCTTTTTGTTATTCTGTCAACTGTACTTATTCTTATTACCGTAGGTATTATAAATCCCTTATGGCACAATATAGATACTAAACTCAACAATCATATTTTAAATCGGGAAATAATTGCATCTTTTTCCGGTGATTTATCCCGGGAAATAATAAAGGCGGGTGTTGAAGATATAAAAAACACCCCGAATGTTGAAACTGTGTACAGAATTCCCGGTAAGCTAATAGTATCTGAGGAAAGCGGAGCTTTATCAAATCAATATAATCTCAGTTATCTACACCGGGGTTTTACCCCTGAAATAGTAAGCGGAAGATGTTTTACAGAAAACGAAACAGGAGTGGCACTTGTTCCTAATTTAATCAAAGATTATAATGAATCAGAGGGTAAGATTAATACAATTAACGGAGAGGATTTGGTTGGCAAAATCCTTGAATTTAAGGATGAAGTCGCTGTTGTACACAAGCTTAAAATAGTTGGCTCATATGATACAACCGATCCAATCTTCAGCAAAGACGAGATACTTATTCCACGAACTGAGTTGTTAATGTATAATGATGTTGTTTTAAGCAGTTCTGAAAATTCAATGCCGACAATTTCCAATGATAAATCCTATATTGTAGTTATTGATTCTCCAAGTAATGTGGATACTGCCATAAACAGCTTAGAAGATGTTACTACTGTATATAGACAAGAAACGGGGATTGATACAGCTTCCTACAATATGGCGTTTAACATAATTCTTGGGGTTACAGTGTTTTTTATATTTCTTGCTGTATTTGGATTTTATATGTTTCTTAAAAATAATGTTAATGCACATACACAGGAATTAGCTCTTTATCGTGCTATAGGATATAAGTCCCAAAACATTTATTACATTATTTTAATAGAGCATTTGTTACTTGGTATAGTATCCGTAGCTGTAGGTATAGCCATTACATGTTTGATAAACACACTTTTTATAAACCCATATTTGTATCAATTAGTTGGTAACACTTTTATGAAAATTACTGTTAATATTACAGTTATAGATGTGATATCTATAGTCTGCGGTTATACTTTAGTTATGTTGATTGTTTGCGTTAGTGCGGTTAGGCGTTCCGAAAAAGTCGACCTTACTATACTATTAAGGGAAGTTTAATATTTTAGCTGAATGTTATAAAAGAAATATTCTCAATATAAAAACAAAATCTACTACACTATAAACAAAGACAAGGGGCTGTCGCATTAAGCCCCTTGTCTTTTTCAATTATTCATCTGCCTGCAATTCTATTGTTACATCATATGTTTTGTCCTCAGACATTCGGTAAAGCTTAACTCCCACCTTATCCCCTGCTTTGTGCTTTTCAAGGATATTATACACCTCTGTAAAGGTAGTCACTTTTTCGCCGTCTAATTCGGTAATAACATCTCCGATTTCTGCACCGGAGCCATCCATGGGACCGTTTTGGGTAATTTCAGAAATCTCAATTCCTTGAACATCGCCGTCATTTGTGTAAACCGCTTTGCCTGTAATGCCAATCTTTACTCGGTTAGTAACATGATTGTACTTAATAATATCATCAACCACAGATTTTACTGTTGCACTTGGAATTGCAAATCCCATTCCCTCATACTCAGTAACTACGATCTTTGAGGTGTTAATTCCAATTACCTGTCCGTACATATTACACAAGGGGCCACCGCTGTTTCCCGGATTTATCGGAGCGTCAATTTGGATGAATTTTGCATTATTTGTAGCAGAAGCCTCTCTGTTTAGAGCAGATACTATACCCTTTGTAACGGAATTTTGGAAGTTGATACCTCTCGGGTTGCCGATAGCTACAACATCCTCAGTAACCTGAATTTCATTACTGTCGCCAAAGGTTGCCGCTGTAAGTCCTTTTGCATCTATTTTAAGAACCGCAAGGTCTGTTCTGCTGTCATATCCCACAACCCCTGCTTTATATTCTTTTTTGTCAGATAAAACAACCTTTACTATAAAGTCTGTACGGCTGTTGTTTATAACGTGAGAGTTAGTAACTATATATCCGTCACTTGTTACAACAATACCTGAGCCCTGTGAAGTGTAATTAGCGTTATCTGTATCCTCAGAATCGTAGCAGATTACACCTACAACAGATTTTTCAAGCTTATTAAATGAGTAGCTTGCGTTATATTTCGGGTCGGAAGTATTCTTTGGCTTTGATTCAAGTTTAATACCCTTATAGGAAGGATTAGTTTTGTCATTTGCGTCAGATTGATTAAACCGCTCCTTACTTATTACAGGTTCCGTTGGCATAGTAAAAGCGCCGTATTCACTTGGCAAAGTAAAATCAAAGCTGTTATCAAAATCGTTGCTGATATTTTTTGAACTGCCGGCATTAATTGCAACATATGAAATAAAACCTATTAAGCAAGCACCTAATAATGAAAGAGCAATAATAAGAAAAGCCTTTAAACCTCCGCTCATTTTTTCCTTTTTTGGGGGTTCCGTACCATATGTCATTCTGTAATAGTCAGGCGTCCCCTGCTGATATGACCCATAGGGTTGCTGATAAGAGGGGTATTGCTGTTGCCTGTACTGAGGAGGTACTGCCCCCTGAGGAGGAGCAGAAGACTGAGTTGTCTGCTGTGTACCTACAGGACGTTGCTGAGGATTCTGTGTATAATAGCCAGCCTGATTCTGCCAAGGAGTTGCATACTGCGGAGACACAGCTTGATGATTTGCTCTCTGTGTATTTTCACTTCTTTGCTGTCCTGCATTTACAGGATTTGTATTTTGAGGCATCTGAGGAGCTGTAGGCACCTTGTTCCGAGCGGGCTCTGATGTTTCTTCCCTATGCTCCATATGTTCATTATTTATTTTGTCATTGATATTATCCATATGTAAACTCCTTTAGATAATTAATTATTGCTACTCTGTCTCTTATACACATCTGACGCTGCCGACGATACTCCTTGTGT
>CAMFZJ010000042.1 GCA_946004305.1 uncultured Clostridia bacterium
GGTCTCGGTTGCATCTGAATCCAATTTATCCTCTGCCGACTCCCCGGAAACTGTATCCTTTTCAGAATCAACAGTCTCACTCTCGGCAGTTGTTACTGTGTTATTACTCTCATTGTTTCCTGCACAGCTACAGGAGGCCGTAAAAACAACAGCCATTGTGCAGAGAAACAGTGAAATAATTACCCTTTTAATTTTCATATATGTCACCATAATAATAATATACTAATTAATAGGAAAAATCAATACAAAAATAAGACAAAATGAAAATGCCGAGTCCTTGCGGAAGACTCGGCACTTTCTATTGTTCTTAAAAAATGAGGGGTACAAAAAACGTAAGTCTCTTAATCGACTTACAAGAGGAGGGTAGAACAATGTACTCTAACAGTTGCGGATCTGTTTTTTGAGTACGCATATATTAAACCACCAAAATTTGAAAACTATGTGAAATCGCCCTGAATTATCCTTGAAAATTTTAAAGCAAAAAGTATAACTTTGAAATTTTGTACATTACTTCACATATTTTTACAGAAAAATAAACAAATGTTTGACAAGGCAAAATCCTCTGTGATATAATAAACAAAAGTCAGGAGGTTTTTCTATGAGAAAATTATCTGCAAGCCAACAAAAGGTTTTTGACTATATTGTAGAATGTTCTCACCAAGGCAGAGTTCCCTCTGTTAGAGAGCTTTGCAATGCAACAGGGCTTAAATCCACTTCAACTGTACATATGCACCTTAAAACCCTGGAGGAGCTTGGTCTTATACAGCGTGAAGCAGGGCTTAACCGTTGTATTAAGGTTGTAGGAGAAGTAAACACATTAAGCGTTCCCGTATTAGGCAAGGTCGCCGCAGGCAATCCAATTGTCGCTATCGAGGATATTGAGTGCTATGTTCCGGTACCCGTTGAAATGAGCAAGGGCAAGGAGCTTTTCGCTTTGAGAGTACAGGGAGAAAGTATGATTAATGCAGGAATCCTACCTGATGATATCCTTATAGTAGAGCGTACTCCTGTTGCAAACAACGGAGAAATCGTTGTGGCGTTAGTAGATGACAGCGCAACAGTTAAGCGTTTCTATAAAGAAAACGGACATTTTCGTCTACAGCCTGAAAATGATGACTTTGAACCTATTATCGTTGACGAAGTTCTCCTGCTTGGCAAAGTTGTTTCCCTTGTCAGAAACTATTAAGCAAAATCAGAAAACAAACATATATGGAAGTAAATATTCTTCTGCCATTCAGACAGCCGTCTTTGTACGGCTGTTTTTTGATATCTATGCTAAAAATACAGCAAAAAACAGCTTGACATATGTTGAATTTTTGTATAGAAAAAGCAAGAAACATGTGATATAATTGTATATAATATTATCTTGGGATAGTGTATTTATATTTATATATTATAATATCTTACAAAATACTTTTCCGGAGGAGGTTTGCTGATGAAAAACAGGTTTAGATTTTCCAAAAATTTAATCTATGTTAAAGTGCTTTTAGCTCTTACTCTTATCGTTACTATTGTAACCTCATCAATGCCAATGATTTATGCAGAAACTAATACTACCAACGCATTGACAAACCCTGATTTTGAAACAACAGCCGGTTGGGTTAAGTCAGGCGGTGAAATTACCTTAGCAACAGGAGAGGGCATAGACTCCACAAATGCGCTTAAACTAGCAGGTGATGAAAATGCAGTCTATCAGACTATAACAAAATCCGACAACTCTAATTTTATTCATGGCTCTACCTTTAACTGGGAATTTAACTTCAAAAGCTCTGCAAACGATATTGTAGCTCTGATATTAGGCACAGCAGAGCCTTCCGGTAATCCTGACCATTTCAGAAAAATGCTTACCTGGTTGAATAGCAATAAAAAGGTAAACAAAAACATACCTGCTAACGGTCAGTATCAGGTTATTGTATATTCTAAGCCTTTTAAAGCCGGCGGTATTTTTGATAACGGTAAATTCGGTAGTTTGAGAGCTGATTTCAGCCTGACGCCAACAATGTACTGCACAGAAAAGTGGACGGTAGTTCTCTCAAGAACAAACACAGGTGAATGGACAACTGTTACAAACCCTGCTACTACACCGTACACATTGGTTAAGGACACCTCGTCTATATGTTATTCTCTGCTTTCTTACAACGGTGATATACTTGTGGATAACGCAAGCTTTTTCATTGAAAAAACCGGTGACGTAGTAACTGAATTCAATAACCTGCAAAACGGTAGCTTTGAAACGCCCACAATACCCTCCGGCTATTATTCTCAGCCGACTCAAAGCAATGTACCCTATTGGAGCACTACTGCTTATGGCAACAAGATAGAGTACTTCAAGGCAGAAGGTAACGGAAAAGCCGGGCATTTTTGTACCGGTAACAACATCCGTGTTGTTGACGGCAGTCAGGCTGCTGAACTAAATGCCGATGAGGCAAGTACACTTTACCAGTATATAAAGACCGAATCCGAAAGCCAATACAAGTGGAGACTTTCTCACAGAGGCAGACACGGTGCCGATATTATGGCGCTTGTTATCGGTCCAAAGCAAAGTGTAGATCCATCAAAGGATAGTAAAAACGGCAGCGACCAGTTTATGAAAATGGTTGAATGGGTAAAGGAAAACAAAGATTATTACCCTGATGTTAAAGACGATATTACCAAAATTGAAAAAGCTCAGAAAGATAATGAGTTAAAGACATCTGATTATAGATGTACCCCTGTTAAGGTAACTGTATATTCAAAGAAGTTCTCAACAAGTGGCGGATTTGACAGCAATAATACAACCTACTTCAGTGCAACAGAATCAACCGTTTTTTCACAAAGATGGGACGTTACTATCCTTTGTTCGGGTAATGATAATTGGCAAACCTATGGTGAAAATGACGATGATAGGTACAGCTATTACGAGGTGCCTGAGGGACAGACCGATTCAATATTCGCTTTTACAGCATATAAAGGAACAAACCAGTATAATGACAAATATTATATAGATAATCCGACTCAAGCAGACAAACAAAATACCTACGGTAATCTCCTTGACGGCATAAATTTTGACCTTTATTATCCTGCCTCATCTGTATCCTTTACAGGCGGTGACGCTGTACTGAGCTATGTATATAAAGGCGATCTAAAAGAATCACAACTAATATCCGGTGAACCTGCACAGTCAATAATGGTTGACGAAGACTCAACCTTTACTTTAGACGTTACCCCAAGATATTCCACAACTATTGACAAAAACGGAAACGAAACACCAAGATTGGACGCTAACGGCAATCCAATCCAAAACACCTTCTTAGGTGCATATATAACCGTTGGAGGTAAAAGACAATATTATCCCGCTACAGCCATCGGCTCGGATAATGCTGTATATTTCTCCGAAACCGAAGGCGAAAACGGAATGAAAACTTATTCCTACGGTAAATCCAATGTTTCCGGAAGAGTTGTTGTTGAGCTTGTATATTCAGAAGTATATACAATAATATATAACTCTAAAGGCGGTAAGGCTTATTCTGTTAGCGACGGTTCATGTACCGGCGATATGGACTGGCAAGGCAATAATTCAAATATTGCTCGTTTCTATGAAAAAGCAGCCGGTGTTTATACTTCAACAGACTGCCGGTGGTGGGAAGATAATCCGAGTGTTGTTTTCAAAGGCTGGGAGCTTGTAGGCGGTAAAATAAAAAGATTATCCGACAACTCAACTGTTTCTGAGGACGAAAAGGTATTGTTTGCCGGAAACGCTACAGTCAGCTACACCCCACCTGCTCCTCTTACCGATGAAGAAAAAAAAGGATTAACTCCCGAACAACAGGAAGAACTGTTCTTAGAAAAAGCCAGACAGGTAGATTTCATAATTACAGACGGTGTATATGAGGGACGAATTAACGCCTACAGCGGCGGTGTACTTGTTGCAAACTGGGAATATAAAACATCTGTAATTGCTCAGACTGAACAGCTTGACGGTTCATTTATCAACAGCGGAGTAGGCGGACAGGTGGCGCTTACAGACCACACTATGGACGTTACTGATATTAACGGTACAGTTTATTCCGGTGACGACATTATTAATTACACCGATAAGTTTACATTCACTTCTGCATTTTACAACGTAGTAAAATCCTCACAGCAGGAAAATGAAGGCTATAAATTCTTAGGCTGGTATGATAAAAACGGAATCAAACTTTCCGCTACATCTGACCACAGCTTTACAATGGTCCCCTATTTTATTACCGATGACAAAGCTAACGCCTATCAAACGCCCTCGGTTGTTTATGCCAGATTTGGCTTTGAGTATAAGGTTAAATTCCATATTAACGATAAAGATACAGTATCAACCGTAGGAAACCCTAACGCTGACCTTTACAGAGTTTATTATCCGCAAGGCGTTGATATATCACATGCAAGCTCCCCTGACATTGACTACGCAATAATGAATCTTGACAGCAATAATAAAATACAATACTTCTATGATATTCCTGTACCAAAATCTACCTGCGGAAAAATCTTCAAGGGTTGGTACACAGATATAGATAATAATTCTGATACACACCCTATTCAGTGGAATAACAAAGCATATACCGAAGAAACTGACATTTACGCTCACTGGATAGACGTTGGAACTGTTCAACAGGATGCTGATGACAAGAAAATCATAGATTCTGATAACAGACCGTTTGTAAATGAAAACGAAGCAAACAACAGTTTACTGTGGGGCTTTGATTTATTAGGCGTTCAGATTCGTTACGAGGATGAGGACGAAAACTATCCAAACGGCAGAGGTACCGGTGAGGGTCAGACACCCCACTTTGATACTGACGGATTGAGATTTGTAACCTGCTTAAAGGAAGATGTTCTCAGGCAGTCCGGCGCTCTCTTTAATAAAACATATACAGATTTTACAACCAAACAACCACTCCGTTACGGTTATGTTGTAGCAAAAGAGTCAACTGCCAACAGTAAGCTTACATCTTCCGATACTATTGAGTATTCTGATGCAAATGTAAACGGTGTTGATACACGCAGTAAGTATTCATTCGTAACCAATGTAGATTGTACGAGCAGCGTTGGCGGATACAAGAACACTACTATAAAAGACCATGAAAACTTTAGGGATTACAGAGTTTATTCAATGGTAATTTCATACAATACAGCCGGAAAATCCGATTCTGAAATTGAAAGTGCAAAACGGCAAAATATTATTGCAAGACCATACCTCCGTTATCAGGACGCAAACGGACTGTATAGAACCTATTATCAGAACTATACAGGTACAAATGTACGCGGAGGATGTAGCACCAATTATAATTTCACAAGAGATTATCTTCAGGACAAGGGATACTTCCCGGCTACCCAACCAACAGAACCAACACCATAAGCAACGGTTAGCTTATACAAAAGTAAATAACAAAAATGGGAGATAGATTGAAAATCAATCTATCTCCTTTTTGTTTAAATCTATAGTACATTTTAAGGGGGATAAATGCTTGAAAAATCTATACCCAAAATCAATTGCTGTCTTTATCTGATTTTCTTCACTCTGTGGGAGATTTCTCGTAACTCCTCCTTAGAAAGATTTTCAAGGTTTTCCAGTTTATCCATAATAGAAAAAACAGAGTTGTCGCATTTAAGCTGGACATAGTGGGTATAAAAGCTGACAACTACACCTGTTACTATTGCAACTACAAAAAGTGTGTATATGGTGAGTATTACGGAAATCACCTTTCCAACAATAGTAGTGGCTTCAAGAGTTCCAAACCCTGTTGTAGAGAATACAGTATAGCAATACCACAACGCATCTCCGTATGTATTTATATCAGGCTCAAAAATCATAATAATAAACGCAGATATAAAACAGAACATAACAAAGGATAATACAATTCTGTCTGCCCTTGTACTTTTTAAAACCGACTTAATAATCTTTATTTTCTTCATACCCTAATCCTCTTAACCTTAAAATTATGTTGATATACTATTTTAGTTTGAAGTTTTTATGTTTACACCCATAGTTTATCACCGAACACTATAAAGTTCAACCTAATATCATATGATTTTTTCTGAAAGCGTTTAACACATAGAACACATAAAATATATTCAAAACTAAACAAAACTGACACCGAATAACTCGATGTCAGTTTTTATTAGAATTTAATAATTCTTTTTTGTTGTCAGATTATTTAGCTTTAACCTTAACCTTAAGTCTTAGAGTTATTCCGCTTACATTAATCTTTAATGTAGTGTTGCCCTTTTTCAAGCCCTTGATTGTTAAGGTTGAGGCTGATTTCTTGGAAGTAATCTTTGCAAACTTTGTGTTTGTGTATTTATTGTTTACTCCCTTGATTTTGCCTATAATCTTAACCTTTACGGTTTTGTTTTTCTTAACAGTTACTGTTTTCTTTGAAAGCTTTGGATTCTTAACATCTACTGTAAACTTTTTAGATACACCGTTGTTTGTTACGGTAATAGTAGCTTTACCTGCTTTCTTAGCTGTTACCTTACCGGTTGAGCTAACTGTTGCAACCTTTGTATCAGAGCTTGTATATGTTGTTTTTGCACTTGAGTTTGCAACCTTTGCATTAATCTGAGTTGTACCCTTAACATATACTGTTGCTGATGATTTTTCCAAAGAAAGGCTTGTAAGCTTTGGAACAACCTGCTGCGGAGTTATCACAGTTCCGCAAACTGAACAATGACTTCCTTCTGTAAGTCCTGTTTTAGTTGTTGTAGGTGCAACTGCTTCATCTGTTACTTCAGTATGGGACTTAATAATGTTCTCCATTTTCACATACTTTTTCTCAGCAGAATTCCATACATAGAAGAAAGTGTTTTCTAGACTACAAGGAAGTGTAACGCTTTCCAGATTGCTGAAGATTTCAAAGGAATCATTATAAATATATTTAACAGATGATGGAACTATTACGTTCTTTACAAAGTTTGTATTATATTCGGAATCCAAGGAACCTATTGAGGTAACCGGCAGTCCTTTATAGGTAGCAGGAATATTTAGTGTAGGGTTGAATCCATAGTAACCGACTACTGTAGCTTCGCCGTCACGGCCTATGTAGAATCTTATACCATCCTCATTAAGCTCTCTGTAATTGTATATAAATGCGTTTTCTCCGCCTGTAATTGTAGCCTTTGACGGAACATAGCGATCATCTTCATCACTTACATAGAAAGCATAATAATCAATGTATTTTACTGAATCAGGAATAGTTACGGAAGTAACCTTGTATGAAATAACATCTTCGGATATATCCTCTACAGGGATACCTTCGGCATTAGATGGAATAACAATTTTAGTTAATTCACCGAAATAACCGGTAAAGGTTGCTGAATTTTCATATACATAGAAAGCGTAGCCGTTTTTATCAAGATAGCGATATGAACCGAAAACTGCATTTTCACCACCGATAATCCTAATGTCGGACTTTGTGGTACTATACATATCAAGATCTTCGTTATAACTTTCTAAGCGGAAAGCGGTACCGGAAATCCATTCTACTGTATCAGGTATTGTAGCAGATTTTACATTGGCTTTATGCTGGTTATTAATAAAATCTTCAACGATAGTTACCGGTACTCCTTCAACCATAGCAGGAATTACAATGTCTTTACTTGAACCATAATAACCATTTAATGTAGCATATTTGGCATTTACATCGAATCCAAACTCACCGGTTTCGTAATAATAATCCCCCAGATGTGTATATTCGCCACACTCAAGGTTGATATCAAGTCTTTTTCCGCCCTCAGAATCAAATAATGCATAAGCGGAAATATATGAAATACCGTCCGGAGCTTTTAATGTTTTGATTTTACTTGCATTTGGGTTTGATGCAAAAATGTAATTTCCCATTGAGCTTACATAAACAGTTCTGTTGTCATATTCAAAGCTTTCAGGAATTACTACATTTTCTTCATTACCGTTATATCCAATCAGCTCGGCACAGTAACACTTTGAGTAGTCACCCTCATCAGCCCTATATCTTTCAAAATACAAGCAATACTTAAAGTCGCCGATTGTTACAATTTCACCTTCATATAACCATCCGGCAGGAGTATCAGGTGTTTTCTTGAATGTAACATTATAATCTACAAAATCTGAACCGTTGTATCTTCTGACGCCTACATAGTAGGTTTTGCCTGCCTTTAGGAAATCAGCAATACAGAAGTTATCGCCGTCTGCAGAATCATCATCATCAGCTATTTCCTCGCCGTTTTCATCTAATAATACAGCATATGTATCATAACCATCAGAATCTGAATATATCTCATATGATTGATTTTCATCAGGAACAAATTTAATGTATTTATAATTTCTGTTTGTGCTTACGGCAACAGTGCCCTCTCCGTTTACTTCGTAAGAATAATCTTTATAATCATCCTCTTGAGCCTCATCTTCGGTTGCCGGGTCATTGTCATCATAATCTGACTCAAAACCAAAAACTACATCACAATCAACATAGTCACCTTCACCATGGAAATCAACTGTATTTACTTTGAGATAATATGTTTGACCTTCCTCTAAATCCTGCTTAATCATAAAGTTTAGGGAATCTCCGTCATCATCATCGTAATCTAATTCGTCCCAGTCGCTGTCATACAATGTTGCCTCTACATCCTCGTGACATTGAGAGAAAATACGATATGTGGCACTTTCCTCAGGAACAAATTTTATGTATTTGTTTGTAGAATTAGCCTCAACAGTTACTGTACCTGTGCCATTTAATGAGTAAGAATACTCAGCCTCGTCCTCTGTAGCACCCGGTTCATCCTCAGGAGGTGTGAATACCGTAACCCTACAAGACTTTCCGATCGTTTTCTCTGCTAAGATAATTTCGCCTGTTTCAGGATCAGTTTCATGTAGCTCCGGGATAGTGTAGAAAAAGTTTACGTTTGTAGCGCCGTCCTTTAAGCCCTTAACTGTTACAACGCCATCTTTAACTGTAATAGATGCAACTGACGGATCATCAACTGAAATCCCACAAGTAATCGGAGCCTTGATTGGAGGCTCAGTTAATTCAGTTTGTTCAGTTGAATCTGTAGGCATTGGCTCAGTTGCACTCATATCAACAAGCACACCATTAATGTAGGCATTTGCGTGCATATCAGATTCCTTTAATGTAATTGTAACTTCGGAGCCGTCTTCAGTAACTTCGATTACAGCGTCAGAGCCTCCGTATTTAGCTTCGCCTACAAGGTTGAAGTCAGCAATGCCCCAAGAACCGTTAGTTGTAACCTTGAAGTTATATTGGCCGGCAGAAACATTCTTGTATGTGATTCTGTAAACTCCGTCATCACCTAATGTCATAAGGTTAAGAGCAGATGAAGGATCCCAGCTAACGCCATTACATAAATCAGCGTCACCGGCAACAACGTGGAATGTGCCTTCTGTAGGAAGAGTAGGAGTATCTGTTGGCTCTGTTGACTCTGTTGTAGGTCCTATTGTTGGCTCTGTTGACTCTGTTGACTCTGTTGTTTCATACTCTACGCCTGCAAATAGACCTTGAGGTGATACTCTCGAAGTCTTTAAAGCATCTACGATTGAGAAAAGTGTTCTTTTATCGTAGTTTTTCATAACGATAGTACCGGTTTCGCCTTTTTCTAAATACATTTCCTCTTTATCGATATCAAAACCACGCTGTGGGAAATCACCATTTGATGTAACTCCGTTTTGCGCTTCTGCTTCTTCTCTTGTTGGATAAATTCCATATTCACCGTTGCCATAGTAATAGAACCATGATCCGTTGTATGTTGGTTTTTTGCTGTAATCATTTACAGAAATTTCGTCAGGGTCACATACAAAAATCATTCCGTCAAAGGAATCCGTACCCTCAGGGAAAAAACCATAATTATCCTGAGGATCATTTGGGTCAAAATATTCTGACGGGATATTAGCTGTAGAGACAGACGCTAAGTACTGGGGAGAATTTACGTCATCTCCACCGTCAACTGAATTGTTCCAGATAATTGTTGAAACATCCTTGGGAACGTGAGCCACAAAAACGTTAGGAGCAACTGTTTCTGTTACTCTGTAGCCGGGCCAATCTTCTCCGGTTACCTCGTTTAGATGTTCTAAACAGTTGTCTGTGCCTGACCACCAATAAATACAGGGGCAGGCATCTTCCGTATTTGTGCTGTTGTCATTGTACTCATTACGCCATTTTTCAGGCATATAGAAATAGTAAGTGTTTGTATCCTCAGTATCTGTAATAATATCTGTAATTAACGGACAGCTTTGCTCTCCGCTGTTTGCAGAGGCAGTTAAGGGCATTACCCCAAAAGCACTGCAAACCATAATCACAGCTAAAAGAATACTGATTGTTTTTCTTAAGCTTGTCATAATTTTCCTCCTCAAAATTAATGAAAGTATTATATACTATCCAATTATATTTTTCAAGGGATTTTATAAATAATTAACAAATTATTAAAAATATAAGTTATTTTTTGTACATTTGTTATATATGGAAGCATTTTTTCAAATCCTTGTATTTTCCAAGAACAAGCATTGTTTAATCCTCTGTAAGGCTGTCTCTTATACACATCTGACGCTGCCGACGATAATCCATGTGTAGATCTCGG
>CAMFZJ010000043.1 GCA_946004305.1 uncultured Clostridia bacterium
AGTTGAAGATATATGTTCCCCAGTCAGGATGTTCGCCTCTGCGAGGATCAGGATGCTCATAAACGCAGGTTCCGTCAAAACGTCCAAGTCCGTGAGAATCCTTAGGGAAGTGAGCAGGTACCCAGTCAAGAAGTACTCCGATTCCCAGACTGTGCATATGGTCAACAAAGTACATAAAGTCCTCAGGAGTACCGAAACGTGATGTTGGAGCAAAGTACCCGGTTACCTGATAACCCCAGCTTCCGTCAAAGGGATGCTCAAGAATACCCATAAGCTCAATGTGGGTATATCCCATATCTACAACATAGTCACCAAGCTCAGAAGCAAGCTCTCTGTATGTCTTAAAGCTTCCGTCCTGATTCTGACGCCAAGATCCAAGGTGACATTCATAAATACACATAGGCTCGCTGTCGTGGTCAGCGGTTTTGCGTTTTTCCATCCATTCATTGTCTTCCCAAATATGCTTATCAAGGTCAACAACAATAGAAGCTGTTTCAGGACGCTGCTGCTGAGTGTTTCCGAATGGGTCAGTTTTATCAACACAGAAACCGTCAACAGTTTTTACCTGAAATTTATACATTTCGTTCTCGCCGATACGGGGAACGAACACTTCGTGAATACCCACAGGACAAACCTTGCTCATCATATGAACAGCAGGGTCCCAATTGTTGAAGTTGCCGATTACGGAAACTCGCTGAGCGTTAGGCGCCCATACTGCAAATAAAACGCCGTCAACACCGTTAATAGTCTTTTTGTGAGCGCCCAGCTTTTTATAAAGGTCATAGTGAGTACCCTGACCGAATAAATAGCCGTCAACCTCTGTAGTCTGAACAGGAAAGCTGTTACAATCTTCGTTTTCGTAGTAGTTACCTTCCTCGTCCCATGCACGATAGTAATAATTGATTACTCTGTCTGTATGAATATTAGCGGCAAAAATACCCTTCTCGTGTACAAGAAAAGCCTTGTAAACTTCGCCTGTATCCTTATTGACAAATTCTACGGAATTACACTGAGGAAGATAAACAGCGATTCTCAGTCCGTACTCAGTAAAATGGGGACCTAAAAGGCCACGGGGCATATTGTTGTACATATATGCAACCTGAGTAAGGTACTCCTCGTTAAAAAGTTTCCTCATATCATAATCAATTTCCATAGTTATCCCTCGCTTTAGAAAAAATGATTAAATAATAGCGAAAATGCACACATACTAACAAATTATAGCCAATGGTGTATTTTACTATAATTGTAATTAGATTATACTATTATTTAGTGCATTTTGTCAACATATTTAGCACAAAAAGAATGCACAAAAACACAAAATATGCCTATTGACAATAAGTCAACAGGCATAAACTTAGTAAGTTACAATTATAAACTCCACATCAGCACCGTTTTTGGCACCAACACGGACTTCTTTGTCATACTGTCCCTCTTTGAAATAGTTTCTCAAAACTGCTGCAGTAGCAGGACGCAAAGGTGCTTTCATCATTTGATCAATCGGTATCCACTCGCCATACTGAGTTATATACTGGTCAGAGGTATTGGCAAAATAGAAATTAATAATTTTGATTCCGCCCTCAATCCTTTTTACAGTAATATATCTCAAAAACTGCTTATGGGTGTATTCTCCGATATTAACATCGTCACCATCATAGGAATCATCATTACGTTTGAATAGAAGCAACTTGTCGTCACGCTTTAAAAAGACTTTATCCTCATGAGTGATAGTCATAACATCATCTCCTCATTTTTTAACCCTATACACCATTATATACATATTTTCAGTAAAATCAATAAAAAATCTAATGTTTATAAAAATTTTACATTTTATGAGGATACTTAGAGATTTTTGTAACAGGCAACGCCTAATGCACCTTCACCGGTATGACAGCATATGGACAAAGACAAGGGAGCTACCGTAAGTTTAAAGCCGGGATATTTGCTGTGGAGCTTTTCCTGTAAATCCTTAACGTGGGTTTTATCCCCTGCGTAAGCAATAGCCAAAGTCAGCTTGCCTTGGATATAGTCCTTTTCAAAGCGGTTTTCTATATCATTACAAACTGCTTCAAACATAAGCTTTTTTGCAGCCTCAATTCCTCTTGCTTTTCCAAACTGTTCAAGCACTCCGCCTTGTATCTGCAAAACAGGCTTTATTCCTAATACTGTTGCAATTTTGGCTGCCGCAGGGCTTACACGTCCGCCTTTTTTCAGATACTTCATAGTATCAATTGCAATATATATGCTGCCATCAAGAGCAGTTTCCATAAGATATTTGCAAATATATTTTACGTCTTTACCAAGTTTTCTTAGCTTTACTGCGTCAAGACAAGCCTGTCGCTGTGTTACTGAAATACGCTTGTTATCTATAACAAACACTTTGCCTTTATACCTTTCTCCCTTTGCTAAGGAGGTTGCCGTCTGGCAGGAGTTACTTAACGCACTTGACATTGGTATATAAATAATACTGTCATATTTCTTAAGAATCTTATCCCACATATCGGTAACATCAGCCGGAGAAGGCTGTGATGTATGAATATCACAATCGTTTTTTAAAAGTCTGAAAAATTCCTTTGGCGTTAGGTCTATATTCTCAAAACAAAGCTTTTCGTTTACATAAAAAGGCATCGGCAGTAAAAACACACCAAGCTTTGAAGCCTCATGGGGAGTTATTCCGCTGTTGCTGTCAGTCATTATTGCAATACTCATACTACACCTCCGTTACCGATAAATATTATACACTAAAATTCAGCATATATCAATGAATTTTATTATAAGATAAGGACTGCCCCTTTAAAACAAAGGGGCAGCTTTTAGATTTATTTAAGCAATCTTAAACAATTACTCCGATTCTACAAAAACTTCACATTTTCCCATATATTTCGAGCCGTCTTCAAAACTGATTATGTAGGTGATTATTGCAGTACCGCAGCTTTTAGCAGTAACAACACCGCTGCTGTTAACTGTCGCAACAGCTGTATCAAATGATTTATAAGTGATTTCATACTGAGATGACTTGAAGTGAGAACCGGTATTACTGTTATTTATAAGACATCTTTCAATTGTAGACTCCATATTAAGGCTTGTATTATCAGTAAGGTTTAGAAATTCAATTCCTTCTCCCTGTCCGAAAATGCCCTCGTCATACCACATAGCATTTTCTTCTGCTACATATGCCATATTTGCTTTTGTTACTGTTACAGTAAATTTGCCAATGGACTTTTTCTTAGCCTTGCCAAGCTTTTCATAAACTGTACAGGTGGTTTTTCCTTTTCCTGTAGCGTAGATTTCTCCTGAGCTTAAGCTACTTACAACATTCTCATTGTCAGACTCAATTGAGTACTTCGCCTTAGATTCTGATTTCATATCCTTAAGTATATCGGAAATCATTACATAAGATTTTGACATATATGCATTACTGCCGTGGCTGTTGTATTTTAGCTTTAGATTTTTGCAGGATTTTTTAACAGTAGTAGGGAAGCTTCCTACTTCAATTTTAAAGCTGCCAACCTTTACTTTTAAATCCTTAAGGTACACATCAACATTTGTAGTACCTTCTTTAGCACCTTCTGTATCATATGCGAATTTTGTACCGGATGCACAGTATGCCATATTTATTTTTGCAACCTTTGGCTTTGAAAGCTTAAAATAATAGTCCTTGTAATAAGGGTTGTAAAGGTTAATGCTTTTGTTTGTGTCCTTGTTTATCTTTACGTCCTTAAACTTAACCTTTTCCTTTTTATCAACAGTAACCTTGTACTTATTAACAACTACTTTTGTATTACCGCTTTTATAAAAAACTGAAATTACAGGCAATTTTTTAGATGTGATTTTTCCGCCTTTAACTATTAAATTATAGCTTACACCAAAATCGGAGAATTTTACTTTAATGTAGTTTTTGCTGTTGTTGCTTACGCTGTAGTCAAAGGTGTATTTCTGCTGAGCAGAGGTTTTCTTTACATTATATTCCTTTTGGCTATAGCGGTGTATTGTGAAATTTTTTGTTTTAGTATTTTTAGCACTTACACCAAATGACATACAAGTCAATACACAGATTAAGGCTAAAAACAATGCTGTAGTTTTTCTCAATAATTTCATAATTACTACCTCCTTGCAATCTCATTATAAAACATATATGTAAAAAAATCAATTAATAGATAAATTAAGGATTTCTTTACAAAAGTATAATAGCACACCCTACAATGAATTTGTTTAAAATGTTACAGATGGTAGGTATTCTGTTACAGATTGCATATTGACCTTGATTTTTATAATGAAATTAATTAATTCAAATCTCAGCTTACAACATTAGTAGGTGCGCCGCTAAGAAAATTTCGGATATTGTCTGCAACAATTTTCATAAGTCTTTCTCTGGTTTCCATTGGAGCCCAAGCTATGTGTGGAGTTATAATACAGTTTTCAACATCACAAAGGGGACAATCCTGTGCCATAGGTTCCGTTTCAAGCACATCAATACCTGCAAAGCTGAGCTTTCCCCTATTCAAAGCTTCCACCACAGCTTCTTCATCCATTACTCCGCCACGGGCGGTATTTATGAAAATACTGCCGTCTTTCATTTTACCGAAGGCCTCTTTGTTAAAGATTTTTTCCGAGTCCTTATTTAAAGGACAATGAACTGTAACAATATCGCTTTCTTTAAGAATAGTGTCAAAATCAACAAATGTAACCAAATTATCCTTAATTGGATTCCTCTTGTACGCAAGAACTCTCATATTAAAAGCATTGGCTACCTTTGCCACAGCTTTTCCTATACTTCCGTATCCAACAATGCCTAAGGTTTTTCCTGCAAGCTCACTTAAAGGAAATACAAAGGGCGAAAATGTAAGACTGTTTTTCCAGTTGCCCTGATGAACAAACTTGTTGTAATCTCCTACTTTGCTAAGACATTCAAGTATTAAGGCAAAAGTATGCTGGCAAACTGCGTCTGTACTGTAGGAGCCTGCATTACACACAGTAATTCCCTTTTCCTTGCAATATTCAATATCAATATTATTGTAGCCTGTGGCAAACAAACCAATATATTTTAGATGCTTAGCCTTTGAAAGAGTTTCCCCGTTTAGTGGAGTTTTGTTGCAGATTATTGCATCTGCGTCTTTTACTGTTTCCGCAATTTTTTCGTAGGGCGTAAGCTGATTTACAACAACCTCTCCAAACTTCCTTAAAGGCTCAAGGGATAAATCACCCTGAGTTACGGTTTTAGCGTCAGTAAGTATAATTTTCATACAATCACCTCACATACATTTTACACTAAATCTTGCAAACCGTAAAGCAATAGTTTATAATAGAACAGTAACAACTCACTTTGGAAGGTGACATCTTTGATTAGAAATATATTTTTTGATTTAGACGGCACAATGTTGCCTATGGATCAGGACAGTTTTGTAAAGGTTTATTTCGGCGAAATATGCAAACGCTTCTGTCCTGTACTTAAAATAGAAAGTGAAGCACTCATTAAAGGTATATGGAAAGGCACATCTGCTATGGTTAAGAATGACAGAAGTGTTCCTAATATTGAAGTGTTCTGGAAGACCTTTGCAAAATGCTGCGGTAAAGAGGTCCTGAATTATGTTAAAGAATTTGACGACTTCTACACAAAAGAATTTTTGGAAACAAAAAGCGTGTGCAAATATAATCCCGCAGTTCCCGAAGCTATAAAGACTTTGAAAAGCAAAGGCTATAGGCTTGTAGCTGCAACAAATCCTATCTTCCCCACCATAGCTACCCAAAACAGGATTACATGGGCAGGAATAAGCCCCTCTGATTTTTCTATTGTTACTACCTACGATAATTCAGGCTCCTGCAAACCAAATCCCCTTTACTATATAGAAATTATGGAAAAGCTGGGCGTAGAGCCTGAGGAATGTATGATGGTAGGCAACGACATCAACGAGGATATACTTCCTGCAAAAGGTCTTAATATGGACACATATATTGTCACAGACTGTCTGATTAACCGGGACAGCATAGATTTCTCGGAATTTAAGCAAGGCTCCTTCAAAGACTTTTTAAGCTATGCACGAATGATGCCGGACGTAAAATAATCAGGAGTTTCTTATGTTAAAATTAGCAAAGCGATACTTAGTTTTTGCCATAATATTTGCAATGATATATATGATAATGCCAATATTTTTCCAAGGCGAAAACTATAAATATGATGCAATAGAGTATCAGTTTGTGTTTCCTGCCACCTCTTTATTAGGAGGACTCATATACAGCTGGCGACACGGTATGGACTTTACCTTTCCTCTTATTGCACCAATAATTTATATGGGCAGCGCAATATTATACAGTCACTACTACCATTGGATGATATATGTGTTTATATATCTTATAGTTGGAATGTTGGGCTGTTTTATCGGCGATATGGTATATAAAAACAATCTTGAAGCCAAACGTAAAGAGCAAAGAAAAGCTATAAACAAAAACAACGGCGAAGACGCCTACAAAATTAAAATCACCAATATTACAGTAGAGGTTGAAAACAATAACCCCACTAATAATGAATATAAAAACAATAAATAAAAGTACACAAATTAAGCTGCCGTTCAATTTGAACGACAGCTTATTATTTTATTATTATACTTTGTCTGCCTTAGCAATTCTCTTTTGCAGTACAGTAACATCCATAATATTAATCTTGCCGTCAAAATTAATATCGGAAAGCTTCCTTTGTATTTCTGTACTATTCATACAGAGGGCTATCCTTTGCACTAAGGTAGCGTCATTTATGTCAACCTTGCCGTTTCCGTCAACATCACCGTCAACATACAATACTCTGAATTGGTTAGAAAGCCATGCAACTCTGGAGTTCATCCAGTCAACTGTAAAGTCATACTCACCCTTAAAGGTTTCTGTATCATAGTATGTAGGCTCATTGTCAACAGTATAGCTGTTTTCTTCAAAATTATACTGAGCCTTCTTAAGGTTAGTATGGTCAGCAATCCAACTGCCTGTATTCAATAGCCATCTGCTTGTGTAATTCATATGGGCAGAAGTCTCTAAATAGCTATAGTAAACATCCTTTGACAAAATCTCGCCGTCAGTTACACCGGCTGAATTAAATGTATCTAAAGCAGGTATAAATTCATTAAACCAAATACTTGCTGCTCGTTTCTGAATCACGGAACAGTTTGCACATTTGTTCATAATGTTTGATGATGATCTTGAGCTTGCACGTTTACCTTTATATTTACACCACCAGCCGGAATATTCTTCATAATCTGAAACACCACAGCTTCTAAGTTCACTTTCTACACCAACAGCATTTCCTAAAGAGTTGTCATAATCCCATACAGGTGAGGCAAAGAATTTCCAATTACCCTGAGAATCCTGCTTATAAACCATATAGACACTGCTTACACCGCTGTCCCAGTTTTTACCCAGCTCATTAATAAGATAAAGCTTTGTAAAGGAATCAATATCCATAATTTTGCTTAAGCTTTCCTCTGAGGCTGTATTGGTTATTGCAGAAGCAAGCTTGTTGAACTTATCCTTAACGTAGTCCCCTACCTCTGAATAAAAATCCATATCAGGTGTAAGCTCAGGAGCTTTTATTGTAATATCATTTGAGCTTGCGGAAACGTGGTAATCATCCCCGGGGTTATAGCTTGGGTCAATTTCCATAAGAAAAGGGAAATCCTCAGCTAAAGTTCCGTTTTCTAACAAATATGCTCCATCGTCAATATCATTAACTACATACTTAGAGCCGACCTCAATCTTCTGTGCAAACTGATATGAACCGTAGTAAACGCCGTTAACATAGAAATCAACAAAGCGTGAGTCGGAAGCATAGGGCAAGCCTACTGCATCTGATAAATCGTATAAAATACGGTTTCTTGCCAAAGATGCATCCTGATAGTTTGCTAAGAGGGAGAATTTTTTACCTGCACCCATTCCACCCACAGATACGTTTGAATCATATGTAATATTAAAGGGCTTTTTGTCTTTATACCAAGTTGTGTTGCCTCTGCCCTTAATTTTCTTTATACCTGTATTATCAACCTTTCCGTCAGCGTCTACAATTGCACCTGTTGCTTTTGCACTATTTGATTTATCTGTACAAAGATAGCTGTAAAGGTCTGTACCCCCACCGTCAGCGTCAGGGTTATTTACATAAATTGCAGACTCTGCTGATGATTTCATAATAGAAAGCTTTGCTATTGCACTTTCCTCATCTACTGCTTTAACATTATAGCTTTCTCCATCAGTATATTTTACAGCGCCAACCGACTTTGACTTAATAGTTGTGTCATTAACAACTACGTCATAATCAAAGTTGTTATAAATATCCAGCTGTTCATCAGGCGCACCGCTTGGCAAAAAGAAATACTTTACAAAAGGATCTGTCTTTTCTCCTTCTTCCGTTAAAACTTCCTGCCAACATTGCCAGGCTTCGGTATCTTCACCTAAAGCACCATGAACATATAAGCCTTCATTGTTATCATTTGTAATGAACGAGGGAATTGACACCGTAGTTTCCTCAGCATTTGCAACTGTTCCGAATATGAAAGCAGAACAAACCATTAATATTGCAAGAATACCTGATAAAAACTTTTTCATATTAAATCACCCTTTGATAATATAATACTCCTATATAATTATATCACTGTACTAATACATATTCTATAGGCATTTTTGCTATAAAACATCTAACATTTTTGTATGTATATAATATTTATTTTTACACTAAAACATAAAGACTTGCTTATTTCATATTGCTAATTATTAATAAAGATGTTATAATCTCCTTGGGTTTATTATATAAAGAAAGAAGGAAAAATTATGAAAGAAAAACGCTTTTCAACAAAAGAAAAAACAGCCCTTATCGTACTGCTTTTTTTGATGGGAGTAGTTATAGGAATAGGTGCGTACATAATAATAAACAATGTGAATACTGCAAATGAGCAGGCAAAAAATCCTACAAATGTTACAGTAACCGGGGACACGAGCCTGCTTATTGAAAAAGAAACATCAAAAGCAAAGGACAATCAGCCTGAAGCCACAAATAAATCCTCAGGCAATACGGAAAAAGAAACAGAGGCTGTAGTAAAAAGTGATACAAAATCAAGTAAAACTTCTTCTGACACTTCCTCAAAAACTACATCAAAGACTTCATCAAATACAAGCAGTAAGTCAAATACAAGCAGTAAAACAAGCTCACAAAGTTCAAACAGCAAAATCCCTGTTATTAAGCCTGACAGCAACTCATCCCACGCAAGCAAGGATGTTTGCCTGGTCAACGGTACAAAGTGCTATGTGGGAGATACAATTACAATTGCTCTTAATATTAAAACTCCTAAAGTTCTTGAGAACTTTCAGGGCTTTACCGAATATGATAGTGAGTATTTGAAATTTGATAGTGCAAAAGCAAATGTCAGCGGACTAGTGAATAATCACGAAAGCACAATTTATTACAACGGCTCAAACATTTCTACAGGTTTTGACTTTACCTCTACAGGCACACTTTACACCGCAACCTTTAAGGTTCTGAAAAAGGGCGAAACCTCAATCAGCAACACCATGGAGATTTTAACCGATATGAAGGATGTTGCAGTAAGTCCGGATAAATGCACAATCAACATAAAGGTTTACAGCTGATAATATCTATAACTAAATTTGACTAAACACAAAGGGGCTGTCGCAAATGCAAAAATTTGCGACAGCCCCATAGTTTGTATAGCTATTAAAAAATGCTAAACTTATTATAACTAAGAAAGATATAGTGCAACGGTGAGAAAAGTAGTTTACTATTTAAAATATGTCCGATTAGCTTAAGATTATGACACTACTCCGGTTGCACTGCACTTTATTGTAACAGAACGTGTGTAATCTTTTGACCCTGCACTTGTTTTATATGTGGCTGTGGCCTTTGCCGTTGCAGTGTTGCCTGATTTGCTGTGTGATGCACTTTTTATAGACCAATTAGCACCCGGTGAAGTGGTGCTGTGTGAACAGCTTGTGCAGGTTGATGTACTGCCATTGTATGAAAATGTAGCCTTAATTGAAACAGACCAAAGAACAGCACCGCTACTGTTCTTGTAATAACTGGTTTTTGTTTTTGTAATTGTATTCGTGGTGAATAAAGAAATACCTGAATTTGCAGTATCGTCAGTAATTACAGTTTCAACATAATCACCATTATCTAAATATTCAATGTTTATTTCTGTATTGTCAGTATTTGTGGCACTTACAGGAATACATAATAATGTACAACTAATAAGTGCAATAATTAATGTAATGGTTATTGTTTTTTTCATCGTTTTCCTCCTTTACTCAATTATATTTTCAGCATATACCATTTCCTGCCTCATAATTGCTTGATGTTCTTCCCACAATATATTTGCATAGAGGGTGGAAAGCGATATTAAAATTGCAATTATAACAGCTACTAATGCCTTAATATATTTGCTGATTCTAATTTTTTTAATAACATAGGGAACACCGGTAGCCGAAAAATACTCCGCTACTACATCAACAGGGTTTCCGTAGTTTTCATAAAGCTCTTCCTTTGTTGTTGCATTGGATTCTTCACAGT
>CAMFZJ010000044.1 GCA_946004305.1 uncultured Clostridia bacterium
TAGGTACTTCCTTTGCACGTCCTATTATAGCAAAAAGACTTGTAGAAATTGCTCTGAAAGAGGGAGCTGACGCAATTTGTCACGGTTGCACAGGTAAGGGTAACGATCAGGTTCGTTTTGAGCTTGCTATTAAGGCTTATGCTCCTGATATGAAGATTATCGCTCCTTGGAGAACTTGGGAGTTCAAGAGCCGTGAGCAGGAAATTGAATATGCCGAGAAGCACAACATTCCTCTCAAGATAAACAGAGAAACAAACTACTCAAAGGATATGAACCTTTGGCATTTAAGCCACGAGGGCTTAGACCTTGAGGACCCTGCAAATGAGCCCATGTACGAAAAGGAAGGATTCTTAGAGCTTGGTGTATCCCCGATTCAGGCTCCTGATGTTCCGGAGTACGTTACAATTCACTTTGAAAAGGGTGAGGCTAAGTCAATAAACGGAGAAGAAATGGACCCTGTAAGCATTGTTACTAAGCTAAACGAAATCGGCGGCAAAAACGGTATCGGTATTACAGACATTGTCGAAAACCGTCTTGTTGGTATGAAGGCTCGCGGAGTTTACGAAACACCGGGCGGTACAATCCTTTATGCTGCTCACAACAAGCTTGAGGAAATCTGCCTTGATAAGGATACTCAGCACTATAAATCTGTTCTTGCAATTAAGTTTGCAGAGCTTGTATATGACGGAAAATGGTACACACCGTTAAGAGAGGCTCTCTCAGCCTTTGTTGACAGCACTCAGGAATATGTAACCGGTGATGTTAAATTAAAGCTTTACAAGGGCAACATCATTGACGCAGGCGTAACAAGCCCATATTCACTTTACGATGAAGAAATCGCAACATTTGATGAGGACGAGGTTTACAACCAGAACGACAGCGCAGGCTTTATCAACCTCTTTGGTCTTCCAATAAAGGTTCGTGCTAAGAAAGGCCTTATCAAATAATATTTGATTATAAATTCTAACTATTAATACTTATGGGGACAGGGGATTTTTCCTTGCCCCATTAAGTGCTTTTACGGAGTGATTTTTATGCAGCTTTGGAAAGGTCGTTTTAAAAAGGAACTTTCTAAAACAACTAACGATTTTAACAGCTCAATTTCCTTTGACAGCCGTATGTACAAGGAAGATATTGAGGGAAGTATTGCTCACGCTAAAATGCTTGGCAAATGCGGAATTATCAAAGAGAGTGAAGCTGAAAATATAGTAAATGGACTTAAGGAAATCCTTGCAGACATTGAAAGCGGTAAGCTTTTGATTGATATGGAAGCAGAGGATATACATACTTTTATCGAGGGTGAGCTTACCTCAAGACTTGGTGCAGACGGTAAAAGACTTCACACCTCAAGAAGCCGTAACGATCAGGTTGCACTTGACATTAAGCTGTACCTGAAAAAGGAAGTAGTTAATGTTAAGAAAATGCTTGAGGACCTTGTAAAGGTTATTGCTGATAAGGCTGAAAAATACAGCGATACTGTTATGCCCGGCTATACTCACCTACAGAGGGCTCAGCCTATTACCTTCGGACATCACCTGCTGGCTTACGGCGAAATGTTTTTAAGGGACATCAGCCGTCTTGGGGACTGCTATAAGCGTATGGACGAAATGCCTCTTGGCTCCTGTGCATTAGCAGGTACAACCTATCCCATTGACAGAAATATTACCAAGGAGCTTTTAGGCTTTGACAGAATTACAAACAATTCCCTTGACGGTGTTTCAGACAGGGATTACTGCATAGAATTTGCAAGCTGTCTTTCAATAATAATGGTTCATTTAAGCCGTTTTTCCGAAGAAATTATAATGTGGTGCAGTTGGGAATTTAAGTTTGTTGAGCTTGATGACGCTTTCTCAACAGGCTCATCCATTATGCCACAGAAAAAGAATCCTGATATTGCAGAGCTTGTAAGAGGCAAAAGCGGTCGTGTGTTTGGCGACAATATGACTTTGCTCACTATTATGAAGGGCATAGCCCTTGCGTATAACAAGGATATGCAGGAGGACAAAGAGGCTATATTTGACGCAGTTGATACAGTAAAAATGTGCCTGACAGCCTTTACTCCGATGCTTGATACAATGAATGTAATAAGCGAAAATATGCGTAAGGCTGCTGCCGGCGGATTCATTAATGCTACCGACTGTGCAGACTGGCTTACAAAGAACGGCGTACCTTTCAGAGATGCTTACAAAGCTACAGGAGAGCTTGTTGCACGTTGTATAGAGTTGGGCACAGATTTGGAAAGTCTGCCTCTTGAAGAATACAAAAAGATTTGCGAAGTGTTTACTGAGGATGTATATAACGCAATTTCTCTTGAACAATGCACAATGGAGCGTAAAGCATTCGGCGGTCCGGCTCCTGAAAATGTAAAGGCACAGGCTAAAAGAATTAAGGAATTATTGAATAAAGATTGATATTAAGATAATTGCTAAGAAAAAATCTGATAAAGCAGAAGTCAAGCAATTATGTATCTGCTTTTTGGTTGCCGTAACAGCCTTTAGGCTTTACGGGGTTAAAGGGAAGTTAAGGCGGTTAGCACTCCCACAAGATTGGGGGTGATATGTATGACTGAATTTGTTTTACTTATCATTTTGGTAGTATCACTTACTCAGCTTATAAAATACATAAAAAATAATCGCCCAACAGTTCCAAATGTAGGCGATTATTTTTAATAATAAAGTTTACAATTTGGGCTAACCGCTTTGACGGTTTTCCCTGTAACCTAATTATATGATATTAAAATCAAATTGTCAATATTATAGATTTATAAATAAACAGGTGAAGAATATGAAAATTAAGGTTGGTATAGTAGGAGCAACAGGTTATGCAGGTGCAGAGCTTGTGCGACTTATCACAACTCACCCTCAGGCAGAGGTTACGGCAATAAGCTCTGTTTCGTTTCTGGGACAAAAATTAAGTGATGTTTACCCTTCATATAAATATTTAAACGATATGGTGTGCGAGGAACAGTCTGATGTTGTTGAGAAAAGCGACATTGTTTTTGCAGCTCTTCCTCACGGACTTTCACAGGAGCTGGGCGCAGAATGTATCAAAAAGGGCAAAGCCTTTATTGACTTAGGTGCAGATTTTCGTTTGGAAAGTGAAGATGAATACGAGCAGTGGTATCAGGGTAAATTCCTTGACAAGGACTTGCACAAGGAAGCTGTTTACGGCTTGCCTGAATTTTTCAGAGATAAAATCAAAGGCAAAAAGCTTGTGGCTAATCCGGGCTGCTATACAACCTGTTCCCCTCTTGCAATTGCTCCGGCAATTGTAAACAAGCTTGTTGAAACCAAGGGAATTATCTGTGACTGCAAAAGCGGTGTAACCGGTGCCGGCAGAAAGCCTACTCAGGGCAATCATTTTCCTGAGCTGAACGAGGGCTTTCATGCTTATAAGGTTGCTTCTCACAGACACACCCCGGAAATTGAGCAGACGCTTTCAAAGCTAAGCGGAGAGGACGTAACCATTACATTTGTACCCCACCTTCTCCCTGTAAACAGAGGTATTCTTGCAACTGTATATGCAGATGTTAAAGAAGGTGTAACCTATGAACAAATCAGAAATGCTTATGAGGAATACTACAAGGACGAGTATTTTGTAAGACTTCTTGATGAGGGCAAATGTGCAGATATTCACAATGTACGCTATTCTAATTTCTGTGATATTTCAATCCACTTTGACAAACGTGCAAACAAGCTTATAGCTTGCGGTGCAATAGATAATATGGTAAAAGGAGCGGCAGGACAGGCTATACAAAATATGAATATTATTTTTGGGCTTGATGAAAAAACAGGCCTTGAGATTATCCCTCCTGCGTTTTAATTATGAGTTATAAATTTATTAACGGCGGTGTTGCAACTCCACAGGGCTTTACAGCTCAGGGAGTGTGTGCATCAATAAAGGCTTCAAACACAACTAAGCGTGATTTGGCTTTTATTAAGTGCGATACTCTATGTAACGCAGCCGCAGTATTCACAAAAAATCTTGTAAAATCAGACGCTATTTTAGTTACTCAAAAGCACCTTGAAAACGGCAAGGCTCAGGGTGTTATAGTGAACTCAGGCAATGCAAACACCTGCAATGCTGACGGATATGAAAAAGCCGAGAAAATGTGTCAGCTTGCATCAGAAGCCTTTGGTGTAAATGCTGAGGATATTATTGTAGCTTCAACAGGTGTAATCGGACAGGTTCTTCCTATTGAGCCTGTTGAAAAAGGCATAGCTATGCTTAAAGGTAAGCTTTCCAAAGAGGGCGGTACAAACGCTGCCGAAGCCATTATGACTACTGATACGGTAAAAAAAGAAATGGCTATGGAAATGACCTTGGGTGGTAAAAAGGTTACAATAGGCGGAATGGCAAAGGGCAGCGGTATGATACATATTAATATGGGTACTATGCTTTCCTTTGTTACTACTGACGCGGCAGTTTCTTCCGAAATGCTTAAGTCTGCACTTATTGAAGCAGTTGAGGACAGCTACAATATGGTAAGTGTTGACGGTGATACATCAACAAACGATACCCTTGCAATTATGGCGTCCGGTAAAGCAGGTAATGTTGAAATTACTGAGAAAAATGATGACTATAAAGAGTTCGTAAAAGGGCTTACGGAAGCATTCAAGTCCCTTGCAAAACAGCTTGCCGCTGACGGAGAGGGTGCTACAAAGCTTTTAATCTGCACAGTAAACGGCGGAAAAACCAAGGCTGACGCAGTAAAGATTTCTAAAAGCGTTATTTGTTCAAGCTTGCTTAAAGCCGCAATGTTTGGTGCTGACGCAAACTGGGGACGTGTACTCTGTGCAATCGGTTACAGCGGTGCTGATGTAGATGTTAAAAAGGTTGATGTGGCTTTTAAGTCTGCAAAGGGTACTATTGAGGTTTGTAAAAACGGTGCAGGGCTTGACTTTGACGAGGATATTGCAAAGGAAATCCTACTTGAAAATGAAATCAACATAATTGTAAATCTGGGTGACGGCACAGCCTGTGCAGAAGCATACGGTTGTGATTTAACCTATGATTATGTTAAAATAAACGGTGACTACAGAACTTAAATTCAGGTGAAGTAAATGGATAACAGTAAAAGAGCAGAAGTGCTTATTCAGGCTATGCCTTATATAAGGAAATATTCAGGACAGACAGTTGTTGTTAAGTACGGCGGAAACGCTATGCTTAACGAGGATCTAAAGGCTGCGGTTATGAGCGACCTTGTGCTTATGCAGCTTGTGGGAGTAAATGTGGTTTTAGTCCATGGCGGCGGTCCTGAAATTAACGAAATGCTTAAAAAAACAGGTAAGAAAAGTGAGTTTAAAAACGGACTTCGTGTTACTGACAAGGAAACTATTGAGATAGTTCAGCAGGTGCTTGCAGGCAGAGTTAATAAAAGCTTGGTTCAGCATTTGTCCCAATGCGGAGGACGGGCAATCGGTCTTTGCGGTCTTGACGGTAAGTTGCTTATGGCTAATAAGCTGGCGACTGCCGAGGATCTGGGCTTTGTGGGCGAGATTGACCATGTTAATCCTCTGATTATTATGGACTCAATTAAAAACGGCTATATCCCTGTAATTTCAACTATTGCAGGCGGATATAACGGAGAGGTTTACAATATTAACGCTGACCTTGCGGCCGCAAGAATTGCGGCAAAGCTCAGCGCTAAAAAGCTTATTCTTATGACTGATATTCGTGGACTTTTAAGAGATGTAAATGACGAGGAAAGCTTGATTTCCGTTGTTAATGTCAGCGAAGTTCCATCGCTGAAAAAAGAAGGAATTATCAGCGGAGGAATGATTCCTAAAATTGACTGCTGTGTTGAAGCAGTACGCAGCGGCGTAAACCGGGCTCATATAATTGACGGACGCATTAAACATTCAATTTTGCTTGAATTGTTCTCAGACGAGGGCATTGGAACAATGTTCTATTAATTAAGATAAATAAACAGATTACTATACTTCCACAGGAGCAGATATGGAAATTCGTGCTATGACAATTGAAGATTACGATGAAATTTTTGCTATGTGGCAGATTACTACAAAGCGTGCTTTAAGCTCGGCTGACAGCAGAGAAAGTATAGCACGTTATCTTGAACGCAACAGAGGAATGAGTCAGGTTGCAGTTGATGAGGGCAAAATTATAGGTACTGTTCTTGCCGGCCATGACGGCAGACGGGGGTTTATTCACCATATGGCTGTGCTTCCTGAGTACAGACGCCATCATATCGGCAAAAAACTTGCAACAACTGCAATTGAAAAAATAACAGCAGAGGGCATAGAAAAAACTCATATTTTCTGCTATAAGGATAACCTGACAGGTCAGAAATTCTGGAGTGATTTCGGCTTTGAAAAACGTGAAGATATATTTGATTTTTCATATGACAACGTGAAAAATATGTAGATTAACGAGGGGAATAATGAATACTAAAAATCAGGATAAAAACTACATAATGCACACCTATGGTCGTTATGATGTTGCTCTTAAGGAAGGCAAGGGCTGTTATGCTTATGACGAGGACGGCAAAAAGTACCTTGACGTAAGCTCCGGAATAGGTGTAAATTCTTTAGGTTATTGTGATGAGGGTTGGGTTAAGGCTGTAACAGAGCAGGCTTCTTCAATTCAGCATATGAGCAACTATTTCTATAGTCCTCAGACCTCTAAGCTTGCAGAAACCCTATGCAGTCTTACACCCTTTACGAAGGTTTGCTTTGGAAACAGCGGTGCAGAGGCTAACGAATGTGCAATAAAGCTTGCACGAAAATACAGCTTTGATAAATACGGCAAAGGCAGAAGCGAAATTATTTCTTTGAATAATTCATTCCACGGCAGAACGGTAACAACTCTTTCTGCAACGGGACAGGATGTTTTTCATAATTATTTCTTTCCATTTACAGAGGGCTTTTCCTATGCAGAAGCCAATGATATTGAAAGTGTAAAAGCAAAAATCACCGATAAAACCTGTGCAGTATTAATAGAATGTGTACAGGGCGAGGGCGGAGTTAATATCCTTAATAAGGATTTTGTAAAAGAAGTCCGCAATCTTTGTGACGAAAAGGATATTTTGCTTATTGTTGATGAGGTTCAAACCGGTATAGGCAGAACAGGTAAGCTTTTCTGCTACGAAAACTTTAACATAGTTCCGGATATTATTACCGTTGCAAAGGGACTGGGAGGAGGACTTCCAATCGGTGCTTGCCTATGCACACAAAAGCTTGAAAATGTTATGCAACCATCAACTCACGGCACAACCTTTGGGGGAAACCCTGTAGTATGTGCCGGTGCAAACTATGTATTGTCTGTAGTTGCAAATGAGGATTTTCTGAATGAGGTTAATAAAAAAGGTGATTATCTAAAGGAAAAACTCCTTAAAATAAATGGAGTAAAATCAGTCCGCAATCTCGGACTTATGGTTGGCATTGAGCTTGAAAAGGGTGACGCTCACCAAATTGCAGTAAAATGTGTTGAAAACGGCTTGCTGATAATTACGGCAAAATCTTTACTGCGTATGTTACCGCCACTTAACATAAGCTACAAGGAAATTGACGAAGCAGTTGAAATCTTAGAAAAAACAATTAGGGAGGAATAAAAATGAAGCACTTACTAAAACTTGAGGATTGGTCAACAGAAGAAATTATTGATTGTCTGAATCTTGCAGACCAGCTAAAATATGAACAGAAACACGGCATTGAGCATAAGGTCTTAAAGGGCAAAACCCTTGGTATGATTTTTGAAAAAAGCTCAACCCGTACCCGTGTTTCCTTTGAGGTTGGTATGACACAGCTTGGAGGATATCCCCTGTTCTTATCATCAAACGATTTGCAGATTGGCAGAGGTGAGCCTGTTCAGGACACAGCAAGAGTTCTCTCTCGCTTTATTGACGGTATTATGATTCGTACCTTTGAGCAGAAAGAGGTAGAAGCTCTTGCAGAGTACGGTTCTATTCCGATTATCAATGGACTAACAGATTACTGCCATCCTTGTCAGGTTCTTGCGGATTTAATGACAATACGTGAGTTCAAAGGTAAGCTTGAGGGACTTAAGATGTGCTTTATCGGTGACGGCAATAATATGATGAATTCATTGATTGTCGGTGCGCTGTCAACAGGTATGAGCATTTCTGTAGCTTGTCCCGAGGGATACGACCCGCCGCAGCATATTCTTGAATTTGCCGAAAAGTACGGTGACGGGAAATTTGAGCTTTGCAGAAATCCTCTTGACGCCGCAAAGGGTGCAGACGTTGTATATACTGACGTTTGGGCTTCAATGGGTCAGGAGGAAGAAAAGAAAATCCGTGAAGCTGTATTCAAGGATTTTCAGGTTAATGCTGAGCTTATGTCAAAGACAAACCCTGAATGTATGGTACTCCATTGTCTGCCTGCTCACCGTGGTGAGGAGATTACCGAGGAGGTAATGGAAGCTCACGCAAATGAAATCTTTGAAGAAGCTGAGAACCGTTTGCACGCTCAAAAGGCTGTGCTTGTAAAATGTATGGCTGACGAAGAAAATATGCGTTAATAAAGACTAAAGCTAAGCTCTCGCAAAAATGCGGGAGCTTTTTGTGTTTATCCGGAAAGCAAAGCAATCGTTTATAATTGTCAAAAATACTGTAATTTTGCAATATATCAATCAAAAATATTCAAAATAAGACAAAAATATTGCATTATCAATTAAATTATGAAATTTCTAAAAAAATTCTTGCATTTTCAATTAAAGTGTGATATAGTAAATATGTTGTGATTAATAGCTATAAAGCTAGCTAAAAAGGATGGAGGATTTATTATGGTATTAAAAAATCAGTATCTTATTGATTTACTGGAAACAGTGAAAAAACGTAACGCAGGGGAGCCTGAGTTCATTCAGGCAGTAACAGAGGTTTTTATTTCTTTAGAGCCTGTTGCTGAAAAAAGACCTGACTTAGTTGAGGCAGGCGTGTTCGAAAGAATCGTTGAGCCTGAAAGACAGATTATTTTCCGTGTACCTTGGGTTGATGATAACGGCAAGGTTCAGGTAAACCGTGGATTCAGAGTTCAGTTTAATTCTGCAATCGGTCCATATAAGGGCGGTCTTAGACTTCACCCGTCAGTATATCTTGGAATTATTAAGTTCCTTGGTTTTGAGCAGATTTTCAAGAACAGCCTTACAACTCTCCCTATGGGCGGCGGTAAGGGCGGCTCTGACTTTGACCCTAAGGGCAAGAGTGACGGCGAGGTTATGCGTTTCTGCCAGAGCTTTATGACAGAGCTTTGCAAACATATCGGTCCTGACACAGACGTTCCTGCCGGTGACATCGGTACAGGTGCTCGTGAGGTTGGCTATATGTTTGGCCAGTACAAGAGAATCCGCAACGAGTTTACAGGCGTTCTTACAGGTAAGGGTCTTACATTCGGCGGTTCACTTGCTCGTACAGAGGCTACAGGCTACGGACTTTGCTACTTTACAAACGAAATGCTAAAGGCTAACGGCAAGAGCTTTGAGGGTAAAACTGTTGTTATCTCAGGCTCAGGTAATGTTGCTATTTACGCTACACAGAAAGCTACACAGCTTGGTGCTAAGGTTGTTGCACTTTCAGATTCAAACGGCTACATTTACGACAAGAACGGTATTGACCTTGATTGTGTAAAACAGCTTAAGGAAGTTGAAAGAAAGAGAATTAAGGAATATGTTAATACTCACCCTGACGCAGTTTACACAGAGGGCTGCAGCGGTATTTGGACAATTCCTTGTGACATTGCTTTACCTTGTGCAACTCAGAACGAAATCAACGAGGAGTCAGCTAAGGCTCTTGCAGCTAACGGCTGTTTCGCTGTAGCTGAGGGTGCTAATATGCCTTCTACTCCGGAAGCTATTGATGTTTACTTTGCTAACAATATGCTTTACGGTCCTGCTAAGGCTGCCAATGCCGGCGGTGTTGCAGTATCAGGTCTTGAAATGAGCCAGAACTCTGAAAGACTTTCTTGGACATTTGAAGATGTTGACGGCAGACTTCAGAACATTATGAAGGATATCTTCAAGTCTTGTGACGAGGCTTCTAAGGAATACGGTATGCCGGGCAACTATATGGCAGGTGCTAACATTGCAGGCTTCCTAAAGGTTGCTGAAGCTATGAAGGCTCAGGGCTGCGTATAATAATACAGCATAATATTTGCAATTACAGGCTGCACCTAAGGGTGTGGCCTTTTTGCATAGTTACAAATACAAACCATTTTGTATAAGTTGAAATAAAAGGCAGATTATGATATAGTAACCATAGTAAATTTCAATAAGAGAGTTTACCCGAATAGTAAAATAAGGAAAGGATAACCTATGGATTATAAACTAATTGCTGTTGATATTGATGATACTCTGCTTAACCGAAACAAGGAAATAACTCC
>CAMFZJ010000045.1 GCA_946004305.1 uncultured Clostridia bacterium
TCTATCTTCACGATGAAAACTCAACCTACGACAACAACTTCTTAACAGCTGCTAAGGAAGCTTGTGAGAAGATGGGTGTTGAAATGATTAACAAGACAAACATTGACGAAAGCGATGCTTGTAAAGAGGCTGCTCTTGACTTAGTTGACCAGGGTTGTGACATCATCTTTGCTGATAGCTTCGGCCACGAGGACTTTATGATTGAGGCTGCTAAGGCTAATCCTGAGGTTCAGTTCTTACACGCTACAGGAACAAAGGCTCACACAGAGAAGCTTGACAATTTCCACAATGCTTTTGCTTCTATCTACGAAGGCCGTTACCTTGCAGGCGTTGCAGCAGGTATGAAAATCAACGAAATGATTGAAAACAAAGATATTAAAGAAGACGAGGCAAAGATGGGCTATGTTGGCGCTCATCCATACGCTGAAGTAAAATCTGGCTACACATCATTCTACCTTGGTGCAAAGTCTGTTTGCCCATCTGTTACTATGGAAGTAACATTCACAGGCTCTTGGTATGACGAAACTCTTGAGAAAGAAGCTGCTAAGAAGTTAATCTCTGACGGTTGTGTTCTTATCAGCCAGCACGCTGACTCAATGGGTGCTCCTACTGCTTGTGAGTCCGCTAACGTACCAAACGTTTCTTACAACGGCTCAACAGTTAAGGCTTGTCCTAACACATTTATCGTTTCTTCAAAGATTAACTGGGCTCCATACTTTGAGTATGCTATCCAGTGCGTAAAGGACGGCAAGGCTATTGATACAGACTGGACAGGCACAGTTGCTACAGGTTCAGTTGAGTTAACTGACATCAACGAAAAGGCTGCTGCTGAGGGTACTCAGGAAGCTATTGACGCTGCAAAGGCTGATCTTGAGTCAGGCAAAATCAATGTATTTGATACTGCTAACTTCACAGTTGAGGGTAAGACTCTGAAGTCATACAAGGCTGATGTTGATTCAGACGCTGAGTTCAAGGGCGACACAGAGGTTATTAAGGACGGTGTATTTGAGGAATCAACATATCGTTCAGCACCATATTTTGACATTGATATCGACGGAATTTCTGTTATTAAATAATTTGAAAAGCTGAGTAGATTATTTTTGTAATACCAATAGATTTATTCGGTGGTTCCTTAGATATTAGGTCACTATACAAACTGATTATTCCGTGACCGTTTTATAACGGTCACGGATAATTTTTTAGGAGGCATTATGGCTGAAGCATTGGCATTAGAACTAAAAGGAATAACCAAAACCTTTGGCGGTGTTGTTGCCAATAAGGATGTTGACCTAAAGGTATATAAAGGGGAAATTCTTTCTATACTGGGAGAAAACGGTTCGGGAAAAACAACACTTATGAATATGGTATCGGGTATTTATTATCCGGATTCCGGCGAAATTTTAGTAGATGGCAAAAGTGCCGTTATCAGTTCGCCAAAGGATGCGTTTGCATATAAAATCGGAATGATACATCAGCATTTTAAGCTTGTTGATGTTTTTACTGCTACACAAAACATTGTTCTGGGAATTAAAGACGGAAAATTCAACATTAAAGCTGTTGAAAAAAAGGTACAGGACATTACCGACAAGTACGGCTTTAACATTGACCTTAACAAAAAGATTTATGAAATGTCTGTATCTGAAAAACAGACTGTTGAAATTATTAAGGTGCTTTACAGAGGGGCTGATATTCTTATTCTTGACGAGCCTACTGCTGTACTTACACCCCAAGAAACACGAAAACTATTCGATATTCTCCGCAAAATGAAAAAAGACGGAAAGTCGATTATTATAATTACCCATAAGCTTCACGAGGTACTGGAAATTTCCGATAGAGTTACTATTTTGAGAAAGGGCGAGTATGTTGATACTGTTGACACTAAGGACGCAACAGAACAATCCCTTACGGAAATGATGATGGGTGAAAAGGTTGACCTTAACATCACTCGTGAAGAACCGAAAAATCTTGTTGAAAGACTGGTTGTTGATAACCTTACTGTTATAAAGCATGACGGTACCGTAGCTTTGGATAGCATTGAGTTTAACGCATACGGTGGAGAAATCCTGGGTGTTGCAGGTATTTCCGGTTGCGGTCAGAAAGAGCTTTTGGAGTCTATTGCAGGACTTCAGACTACCACAAAGAAATCAAGTATACTTTACAAGCCCGATGACTTAGGCCCTCAACAGCTTGTAGGTAAAACACCAAAAGAAATCCGAAAACTGGGTGTTGCTCTTTCCTTTGTTCCTGAGGACAGGCTTGGTATGGGACTTGTAGGAAATATGGACATTATTGACAATATGATGTTGCGTTCCTACAAATCAGGCAAAGGCTCTTTCTTAAACAGAAAACAGCCAAAATCACTTGCAAACAGAATTATTAAAAATCTGGAGGTTGTAACTCCCAGCGCTTCCACACCTGTCAGACAGTTGTCCGGCGGTAATGTTCAAAAGGTACTTGTAGGCAGAGAAATCTCATCCGAGCCAAAGGTACTTATGGTAGCCTATCCTGTAAGAGGGTTAGACATTAACTCCTCATACACAATTTATAACCTGCTTTCCGAGCAAAAGAAAAAAGGAACGGCTATTATATTTGTTGGCGAAGACTTGGATGTACTAATTGAGCTTTGCGACAGAATTATGGTTATTAACTCCGGTAAGATTACAGGAATTGTAGATGGCAAAACCGCTACAAAGGAAGAAATCGGTCTTCTTATGACAAAAAGCGTAGAAAGGGATGACAATAATGAATAAAGTCAAAAATCACGAGCCTTTAGTTCATATATCCAAGAGAGACTCCCTTCCTATGTACAAATCCTGGGCAATTCGTGGTATGGCAATTATTGCTGCGCTAATTGTGGCAGGTATTATTACAATGCTCTTAACAGGGGAGAATCCATTAAGCGTTTACTTAACAATGATAAAAGGCGCTTTTGGTACAAGCAGACGTATTTGGAGTTTGCTTCAGGGACTGGCAATGCTCCTCTGCGTTTCCTTGGCTGTTACCCCTGCATTTAAAATGAGATTTTGGAATATCGGTGCAGAGGGTCAGGTTCTTATCGGCGGTTTGGCAACTGCTGCATGCATGATTACCCTTGGAAATAAAATACCAAACGCTCTTTTGATTATCATTATGATTGCGGCAAGTATTGTTTCCGCTGCAATTTGGGCGCTTATACCGGCATTCTTTAAAGCAAAATTCAACACTAACGAAACACTTTTTACCCTTATGATGAATTATGTTGCCATTCAGCTTGTTTCCTACTTTGAGATATTATGGGAAAATCCAAAGGGTTCCAGCAATATCGGTATTATCAACCAAGCCACTCACGCAGGCTGGTTACCTACTATCGGCAACTTTGAGTATTTGCTGAATGTGTTGGTAGTTTTGGCTTTAACTGTATTTATGTATATTTATCTGAAATACAGCAAGCACGGCTACGAGCTTACTGTTGTTGGTGAAAGCGAAAACACCGCAAGATACATTGGTATAAATGTAAAAAAGGTAATTATGCGAACAATGATTTTGTCCGGTGCTATTTGCGGTATTGCAGGTTTGCTTCTTGTTGGAGGCACAAATCATACAATCACTACTACAACAGCAGGCGGCAGAGGATTTACTGCTATTATGGTATCTTGGCTTGCAAAGTTTAACCCTATATATATGATATTAACTGCTTTTCTGATTTCATTTATGCAGGCAGGTGCAGGAGAAATTTCTACTGTATTTGGGTTAAACGAGTCTTTCTCCGACATTATCACAGGCATTATACTTTTCTTTATTATTGGCTGTGAATTCTTTATTAACTACAAAATGCATTTTCGCTTTTCACAAAAGGAGGTAAGATAAATGATAGCAACAATTATACAGCGTGCAATAGTACAGGGTATTCCCCTTTTGTTCGGTTCTACCGGTGAAATTATGACAGAAAAATCCGGTAACCTTAACCTTGGTATTCCGGGCATTATGTATGTTGGCGGTATCAGCGGTGTTATCGGTGCCTTCCTTTATGAAAACTCCTTGGCTGCTCCGGAGGATGCAAACGGTTTTCTGGCTATTTTGATTCCTTTGCTTTGCAGTATTTTAGGTTCTCTTATTATGGGATTAATATACTGCTTTCTCACTGTTACACTAAGGGCAAATCAGAATGTAACCGGTCTTGCAATGACAACCTTTGGTGTTGGTTTCGGCAACTTTTTCGGCGGTTCACTTATTAAGCTTGTTGACTCTGATGTTCCCTCAATCACATTGACAACAACAAGCAACTTCTTCAGAGCCACATTGCCTTTTGCAGAAACCACAGGTTGGTTTGGAAAGATATTTTTGTCCTACGGCTTCTTAGCATATGCCGCTATCATTATAGCTTTGGGATGCTCATTCTTCCTTAACAGAACACGTGGCGGTCTGCATTTAAGAGCTGTAGGCGAAAATCCTGCTACTGCTGATGCCGCAGGTATCAGTGTTGTAAAAACAAAGTACCTTGCCACTTGTATCGGCAGCGTAATCGCAGGTTTCGGCGGACTTTACTATGTAATGGATTACGCAAACGGAGTATGGTCAAACGACGGTTTCGGCGACAGAGGATGGCTTGCTATTGCTCTTGTAATCTTTGCAATCTGGAAGCCTAAAACAAGTATTTTCGGTTCTATTCTATTCGGTGGACTTTACATTATCTACCTGTTTATTCCCGGTCTTGCACTAAGAACTCAAGAATTGTTCAAAGCTCTCCCATATGTTGTTACTATTATTGTACTGATTATTGTCAGCATCAGAAGCAAAAAAGAAAACCAGGGACCTCAATCCCTTGGTCTTTCCTACTTCCGAGAAGAACGATAGAATAATAAAAGACATTATAACAAAATTAGCCGGCGTTATAAGGAAACACCCTGTTTCAATTTGAAACAGGGTGTTCTTCATTTAATTACGGAACCATTAATTATCTACGCAATCTTAACGGTCAGGTTAAGAGTTTTTACTCCGTTTACTTTGATTTTAACAGTAGTTGTACCTTTCTTTAAGCCCTTAAACTTTATAGAATCGTCAGCCTTTTTGGAAATGATTTTAGCGTACTCTGTGTTTGTATATTTGATTTATATTTCCTTTGCCCTTCCGCTGATTTTTACATTTAAGCACTTTCCCTTTTTAACGGTGTAGATTTTCAATTATTTACTTTATATAAATTCCATAAGTTTTGTTCACTTTTTTGTGAACATAAGCTAAATGATATAGTTTTCATCTCCTGAAATATATCTTTCGTAATTAATTTTCAGCAGTCTTTTATCACCTATTTTATCTCCGTTTTCAAATGCTATATGACCGATAATTCCCACATAATTAATTGTCATATTTTCGTTGACAGCCATAATGCTGTCACACTCTCTTGCTGTTGGCTTTACTCCGTCTCCAAAAGAAAATCCCTCTGCTTCGGCATTTTCCATAAACTGCCTTGTAAGGTTTTTGTTTGGCAGATACACATATACTCTGCAATTTTCTTTGAGTAAGCTTTTGATTGTTTTTTTCATAATAAAAATCCTCTCTTTAGTTTATTAACCTAAAAAGAGGACAGAAAAAACACCCATCGTTTCCGACAGGTGTAAAAGGCAAATCTTCTCCCTATCGGTCAAGCTTTAGCACCTTGCATATTGCAGGTTGCTGTGCGGTCAACGAGCTTGTCTCTGGCGCACTCTTTATAGGTTACTTTAATTATACTAAACGAAAATAATATGTCAAGTTATTATTTGCAGTACTGTATACGGATTGTACTGTTTTTTACTTAAATGGGTCATAGGGTGTGCATTTGCTTCCCTCAACTTTAAGAGTACCGTTTTTGTAGCTGTACTCCATTTCGACCTTTACATCCCCCATATAATCATATACGGCGTCAATTTTTCCGTTTTCAGCTTCATAGGTATAGAAGGTTTCCATACTTATCTGATTTGAATACATTATTCCGTCTGAGCCAAAATAATATATCATACCGTTTTTAGCTTTCCACCAGCCCAAAATATCCTTGTCAATCTTAGGATTTTTCGGAGCTTTAGGAATAAAATTGTAGTCTTTCTGCTTTATCAAATTAAGAGTTTCACTCTCCCCTGTTAAAACAAGAAGCTTTCCGTCATCAGACAGCTTGTAGTCATAACTGCCGTTTATTCCGAGAATAAATGTAGCGGCAAGCTTTTTATTTTCGGTATCAAGGGTAAGAGATGCAAAATTTCCCTCTGCTCCCATTACCATCTCCCCAAGGTTATCGTTTCTGAATATAAAATACGGAATATCCATACCGTCAATAAGCCAAGTGCCGTAAAGAGGGTTGTTGCCTTTTACGAAGGATTGACAGTATTTTGTTAATACTTTCTTGCTGCTTTCCTGATTATCATTTTTTGAAGCTTCAGAGCTTACAGAAGTTTCTAAAGGCTTTGTTTCCCCTGCTTTTTCATCATTAGTACAACCACACATAATTGCTGAAAAAGCTATGGATAATACTAATAATCCGGTTAATAATTTTTTCATATATTTCTCCTTTTGTTAAGTTATTATTTTGTCCATAAATAGATTTTAACTTTTACAGCTTTTATTGTCAATATCCTTGTCAATATAAATAAAATTTTCTAAAAATTTGGTGTAATCTTTTTATTGCACAAACTCTCTTATTTTGATATAATAATTTTTAATATATTATTGAAGTATAATAAGAATTATTTGAAAGGGGTTAGTTAGATGTTAAACAAAAACTTTGACGAAAAATTCGGTAAGCAGGGCATTACCTTTGATGATGTATTGCTTATTCCCGGAGAATCCGATGTTGAACCAAATAGTGTACAGGTTGATACTTATTTGACTAAAAAAATCCACCTAAACACACCTATTATGACTGCCGCTATGGATACAGTTACTGAAACCGATATGGCAATTGCTATTGCCCGTGAAGGCGGTATTGGTATTATCCACAAAAATATGTCAATTGAAACTCAGGCTGATATGGTTGACAGAGTAAAGCGTAGTGAAAACGGTGTTATTGCTAACCCTTTCTTCCTTGCTCCTGAAAACACAGTTGGTGATGCAGACGCACTAATGGGCAAATATAAAATCAGCGGTGTACCCATTTGCCGTGACGGAAAGCTGGTTGGTATTATTACAAACCGTGACCTTCGCTTTATGTCTTCTGCTGATTTCGGCACAAAAATCAGCGAGGTTATGACTAAGGATAATCTTGTTACTGCACCGGTCGGCACAACTTTGGTAGAGGCTCAGGAGATTTTAAGACATCACCGTATTGAAAAGCTTCCTATTACAGACAAAAACGGTAATCTTAAAGGCCTTATTACAATTAAAGATATTGAAAAGTCAGTTCAGTATCCAAACTCTGCTCGTGATTCTAAAGGCAGACTTCTCTGCGGTGCGGCAATCGGCGGTACTGCTGATGTACTTGACAGAGTTGCGGCTTTGGTTGAAGCAGGGGTTGATGTATGTTGCTTAGACTCAGCCCACGGTCACAACAGCAATATTGTAAACTCAGTAAGAAAAGTTAAGAAAGCTTATCCTGACTTACAGCTTATTGCAGGAAACATTGCAACTGCCGAGGCTGCCGAGGCATTAATTGATGCAGGAGCAGACGCAGTTAAGGTTGGTATCGGTCCCGGCTCAATCTGTACAACAAGAATTGTTGCAGGTATCGGTGTTCCTCAGATTACTGCTATTTATGACGCTGCCTGTGCTGCTTCAAAATATGGTATTCCTGTAATCGCTGACGGCGGTATTAAGTACAGCGGTGATATTGTTAAGGCTCTTGCAGCCGGTGCAAGCGTATGTATGGTAGGCTCACTTGTTGCAGGCTGTGAGGAAAGTCCCGGAGAAAATGAAATTTTCCAGGGCAGACAGTTTAAAACATACCGTGGTATGGGTTCACTTGCTGCTATGGGACAGGGTAGCTCTGACCGTTATTTCCAGGCTTCTAACAAGAAGTTTGTTCCTGAGGGTGTTGAAGGTCGTGTTCCTTACAAGGGATTGCTTTCAGACACAATTTATCAGATGATGGGCGGTTTAAGATCCGGTATGGGTTACACAGGCTGTGCAACCATTGAGGAGCTTCATAAAAAGTCAAGATTTGTTCAGATTTCAGCTTCAAGCCTTCGTGAAAGCCACCCCCACGATATTCAGATTACAAAGGAAGCACCTAACTATTCCTATAACCTTTAATCAAAATTTTGCAGTAAAAGACATATAACTTTCTTATCCAAATACTGCAGAAATAAAGGATTATATATAGAATTACGGGTGAATTTATGATAAAAGAACGAGATTATTTATGGGACAATATTAAAGCCTTTTTAATACTTACTGTAGTAGTGGGGCATTTTCTTCTGGCTTTAGCATTTGATACTGCTTTGGGAGAAATGGTAACATTTTGGATTTTTACATTCCATATGCCTGCATTTATTTTTGTGTCGGGCTTTTGGTCAAAAAGCTATTGCAAAAACAGTAAGGTTCGCGGTGAAAAAGCTACTCTGCTTTTAGCCTACTATCTGGCAGCTCAGCTTTTGTTTTCGGTAGTTTACTGTTTTATTCATCCCATAAACTTTACTCTGTTTGACCCTCTGCGAGGACTATGGTATTTGCTGGCTTTGGTAATATACTACCTTATTTTGCCTGTATTTGAAAAGCTACCTGCATATATCGTAATGCCCTTAATAATTCTTTTAGCTCTGTTTATAGGAACTGAAAGTCAGGCTGGCACCTTCTTTACAAATTCACGAGCATTTACTTTTGCTCCATTTTTCTTCGCCGGATACTATATGAGTTCAGACACTGTTAATAAATTAAGAAGCATTAAGCTTAAATATTTACTAGGTAGTCTGTCTATTGTCTGCGGTACTGCCTTGTGCTTTTTCACAAGAAACTTTTATAAAGTTAAAACCCTGTACAATATTCTCTACGGCAAAAGCAATTATAACGATATTGGTCTAAAAGTAATAAACTGTATGTTTTTACGTTTGACTTTTTGGTTATGCGCCGCATTTATAATAATAGGAATTGTTATGATATTCCCTAAGGTTAAGACTTTCTTCTCATATATCGGCAGTAACTCCTTGCAAATTTATGTTCTGCATATGATAATTATTATCTTCTTTAAGTACACAAATATTTTTGATTTTGCAGTAGCTCAAAACAGTCTGCAAGCAGTATGGGTTGCCCTTGGAGGAGTTTTAACCACTTTAATATTATCAATTAATATTTTCTCTTACCCCTTTAAGTGGATTGCTAAAGGCGTAAACAGAATTTACAAAAAACCTGCAAAACAATAAAAATGCTAATTACCGGGTTTGAATTATGCTTTAAATAATTTAGTTGGAATTGATATTATGAAAAAAATTAGATGTTTCTTTAGTCTTTTAGCAGTCTGTATTTTGCCGGTTTTTTCAGCCTGCGGAACGTCACCAAAGCCTGTTGATGTAACTAAAAGCTTTTTCACAGCATTTCAATCATCTGATTACGAAGCTATGAAAAATTTCTGTACTGATAGTTGCATAGATTCCTTTTTTCACAAAGGGGATGTTGACGGTATGGTATGGGCTAAGCTTACCGATATAGGCGAAGAAACCTTTGATGGGGACAAATGCAGTATTAGTGTTTCAGTGAAAATGGAAACTGATGAAAACTCTGCTTTGTATCCGGATACAGAAACATCTTTCTTTGTTGTACTTATCAAAGATAAAAACGGTTCTTGGCTTATTGATGATTTTCCTACAGGCTAACAATATTCAGTTTTATAAAATTGTATAGGTTTTTATAGCTATGACAAAAGTTAAAGCACATCGGATTTTCCGATGTGCTTTGTTTTATATTATTCAGTTAATGATTTAGTTATTTAACAGTAACCTTGACTTTCTTGGATACACCGTTTTGAGCGTATACATAAACGTAGCATGTGCCCTTCTTCTTAGCGGTAATCTTGCCCTTTGATGTTACTGTAGCAATCTTGGTGTTAGTTGACTCGTAACGCAGTTTAACGTGAGTCTTAACATTCTTCTTGCTGTTCTTAACTGTAGCTTTAATTGTAGCCTTCTTACCCTTCTTGATTGGCTTAATCTTCTTAACAGTTATCTTTGTTGGGTTGCCGTACTTGCCGCCTTTAGCTGCAACGTGTGCAATCTTAGAAATTGAAGTTACAACCTGACTACCCTTAACTGTCTTATAAGCTACTACCATATACTTGTAGTATTTACCCTTTTTCAGGTTCTTAACTGTATATGATTTAGCTGTTGTAGTCTTAATCTTCTTCA
>CAMFZJ010000046.1 GCA_946004305.1 uncultured Clostridia bacterium
GATTCCTCTACGTCTCGTGGGCTCGGAGATGTGTATAAGAGACAGGTTATTATTCACTTTGATTATATATCTTACTTATTCATCATAGTCTTTATCCTGCTTCTCAATCGTGCAATATACAGGACTTACACAGGATCGGCAGTCATCTATACATTTACAGCTGTCCTTGCCCCAACAAACTATGCAAGGCTTTGTTTTACAATGACATTCCTTGCATTTTTCATCAGGCTTGCATTTTTCACAACAGTCTTTTTCACATTCCTTTTCCTTATCTACAGGATAGCAATTACCATATTTACATTCATATATCTTCATAATACTCATCCTTTTAAAAAAGTTGTCCCATCTGCCGTTGCAGATAGTATATCATATGCTAAGGAAAAGTATTTGACAATATTTAGCTTTGGATTTCTGACAATAGCTTTTCTGCTTTTTGTACAACTGCAAGCTTATTGCCGTTGGCAATTACATAATTAAGCTGGTTTTTAGCTTCATCAGTATTATTAAGTCCAATAAGTGCTTTTGCAGCTAGAAACGCCATTGATACAGACTGTCTTTTACAGCTAATTAGTTGACTGTTAAGGCAGTTTAATGCACCTTGGTAGTTCTTTGTCAGCAAGCAACACTCCGCCTCTAAACAGGGAATATTATTGAGCTTTACTTTCTTCATAGAGCTTATAATCTGCTTTGTTAATTCCATATATTTTATGCCGTTATCAAGGTCGCCTAAGCTAAGATATAAGGCAGACAGATTATTATAATAATAAAGCTTTTCTGTAAGGCTAATGTTTTTCTTTATTTCAATATTGTAGTCCAAGAGTATTTGCAAAGCTTCCTCATCTCTGTCTATGCCGGAAAGTGTAGCACTACGATTAAGTGCCAAATTAGTTATATTTAGATTTGGTTTTGCAAACGTAAGGTATTCCTCAGTCACTTTCAGCAGGGGATAAGGGTCACATTCATCATTAAATGCTTTTGTTGCCTTAATCATCGGACGATTTACATAAAATGCCATACCAATAAACAGGAGAAGAACACACAGCATAATTATTGTGCATAGTTCGGCAAGGTTTTGGAATAGAATATTTATTACCAGTAAACCAATGAGTATTCCGAAAACTGATAATGTAAGCAACGTCATATGCTGATATATAAATTTTTTCATAGTGCACCTTCTAAAATATGGCGAAGTAATACTCCGCCATATCCATAAATAAACATATTATTTTGCTAAAAGCTTTTTAATACGCTCAACAGCTTCAATTGTTTTATCTCTATCACCAAAAGATGTAAGACGGAAATAACCTGCGCCGTTCTTACCAAAGCCTTCTCCCGGTGTACCCACTACGTTAGCGTTCTCAAGAAGGTAATCAAAAAATTCCCAGCTACCCATTCCATTTGGACACTTTAGCCATATGTAGGGAGAGTTTTTGCCGCCTGTGTATTCAATTCCCAGCTCGTCCATTGCATTAGCGATAATCTTAGCATTTTCCTTATAGTATTCAAGGTTTACTTTAATCTGCTTTAGGCCTTCCTCAGAGAATACTGCTGCTGCGCCACACTGAACAGGATATGAAACGCCGTTGAATTTTGAGCCTTGTCTTCTGCCCCAAAGCTGTGAGATGTTTACTTTAGTACCGTCACTTGCTACAACCTCTAAATCATTTGGAATTACTGTGTAGCCACAGCGCATACCTGTAAATCCGGCTGTCTTTGAAAGTGAGCAGATTTCAATAGCGCATTTTCTTGCACCCTCAACCTGGAAAATGCTTCTGGGAACACCCTCTTCTGTAATGAATGCTTCGTAGGCTGCATCGTAAATGATGATTGCTTCATTTGCAATAGCATAGTCAACCCAAGCCTTTAGCTGGTCATAATTGAAAGCTGCACCTGTGGGATTGTTTGGTGAGCATAGGTAAATCAAGTCTGCGTGAACATTATAATCCGGTACCGCACAGAAACCGTTTTCTTCTGAAGCGTCAGAATAAATAACCTTTCTGCCACTCATTAGGTTGGAATCAACATATACAGGATATGCAGGGTCTGTAATAAGGATTACGTTATCATCACCGAAAATGTCAACAATATTACCACAGTCAGACTTTGCACCATCGCTGATTCTAATTTCATCAGCGGGAACTTCTGCTCCAAAGCTCTTGTAATACTTGGAGATAGCTTCCTTTAGAAAGTCGTAGCCTGTACCGCTGTCCTCATAGCCTTTAAATGTTTCCTTAACACCCATCTCATCTGCGCCTTTTTTGATTGCTTCAACAACACAAGGTGCAATAGGCAATGTTACATCACCGATTCCCATACGGATAATGTTATCCTTTTTATCAGGATTTGCTTCGATAAAAGCGTTAATTTTTTTTGCAATATTAATAAACAAATAGTTTTTTTCAAGCTTAAGATAATTTTCGTTAATCTTTACCACTTAAATCTCTCCTTTGAAGTAATTACCTTAATTTATATTAAGAACTTACACTAAAATAAATATTTAATTATTTATCAAGACTTGCCTTGATAAATTCACGGAAAATAGGATGAGCACAGGTTGGACGGGACTTAAACTCAGGATGATACTGAACACCGATGTAGAACTTATGGTCAGGAATTTCAACTGTTTCAACCAAAAGTCCGTTTGGAGAAGTACCTGTAATGTGCATACCTTTTTTCTCAAATTCTTCACGATAGTTATTGTTGAACTCATAGCGGTGACGGTGACGTTCTGCAATTTCCTTTTTGCCGTAGGCTCTTGACATAATAGTGTTGTCACGAATTACGCAAGGATATGCTCCAAGTCGCATTGTACCGCCCATATCTACTACACCCTGCTGGTCAGGCATAAGGTCAATTACATTATGCTTGCCCTCAGGAGTAAACTCGCTTGAATTTGCGTCAGTATAGCCAAGTACATTTCTTGCAAATTCCATAACAGCTGTCTGCATACCAAGACAAATGCCCAGGTACGGAATATTATTTTCTCTTGCATACTGGGCAGCCTTGATTTTGCCCTCAACACCACGGTTGCCGAATCCGCCCGGTACAAGAATACCGTCAACATCGCCTAACAGCTCGTCCACAGTATATTCTGTAATAAGCTCTGTATCAACCCATTTAATGTCTACAAATGATGAGTTTTCATAACCGGCATGACGTAAAGCCTCAGCAACTGAAAGATATGCGTCATGGAGCTGAACATACTTACCGCAAAGTGCGATTTTGCAGTTTTTATTTCTGCCGTTGATTCTTGAAAGCATTTCTTTCCATACCTTCATTTCGCCCTTAGGAGCGTCAATGCCTAACTCACGGCATACAACGTCACAGAAGTTTGCCTTTTCAAGCATCATAGGTGCTTCATAAAGAACAGGAATTGTAATATTTTCAATTACGCAGTCCGGCTTTACATTACAGAACATTGCAATTTTTTTGAAAATTGACTCCTCAAGAGGCTCGTCACAACGTAATACGATTACGTCAGGATTGATACCAAGGGAGCGAAGCTCCTTAACTGAGTGCTGTGTTGGCTTTGATTTATGCTCCTCAGAGCCGCGGATATACGGTACTAATGTTACATGAACGAACAAGCTGTTCTCAAGACCTACTTCAAGTGATACCTGACGGATTGCTTCAAGGAAAGGCTGGGACTCAATGTCACCTACCGTACCGCCGATTTCTGTAATTACTACGTCAGCATTGGTCTTTTCGCCAACCTGATAAATGAATGATTTAATTTCGTTGGTGATATGGGGAATTACCTGTACTGTTTCACCAAGGTAATCGCCGTGACGCTCTTTTTCAAGAACATTTGAATAGACCTTACCTGTTGTAAGGTTTGAAAATTTATTAAGATTTTCGTCAATAAAACGCTCGTAGTGACCTAAATCAAGGTCAGTTTCTGCACCGTCTTCTGTTACGTAAACTTCACCATGCTGATAAGGACTCATAGTACCCGGGTCAACATTAATATATGGGTCAAGCTTTTGGGCAGCTACCTTTAAGCCTCTGTCCTTTAAAAGTCTGCCTAAAGAGGCAGCAGTAATACCCTTTCCTAAGCCGGATACAACACCGCCTGTTACAAATACATACTTTGTCATTTCCTAACCTCCTTAAATCTCTACAACTCCGTCAAATACCTTCTCGGCATCTCCGGTCATATATACTGTATCGTCTGTATAATTAATTACCAAGTCGCCGCCTTTGAGCTTAATGGTAATATCCTCACCCTTTTTACAGAAGCCGTTTTCACAGGCTGCTACTGCAACTGCACAAGCTCCTGTTCCGCAAGCCCATGTTTCACCTGAGCCACGCTCCCATACTCTCATTTTGATTGTATGGTCATTAAGAACCTTTACAAATTCTGTATTAACACGCTCAGGGAATATTGGGTCATTTTCAAACTTTGGTCCAATATCCTCAATATCAAGGCCGTCAACATTATCAATGAACACTACGCAATGGGGATTACCCATTGATACGCAGGTTACGTTGTAATCTTCACCGCTGATATTCACCTTTTCGTTAATCATTTTATCCTTGTTGCACTTAACAGGAATATTACTTGGATTCAGCTCGGCTTTTCCCATATCAACACGGAGTCTTTTAACCTCGCCGTCCTGAGTATATGCCTTAAGGTTTTTAATTCCGCTTAAGGTTTCGATTGTGATTTCGTCCTTTTCGTTAATGTCAATCATATTGTGGTCATAAAGGAACTTACCTACACAACGGATACCGTTACCGCACATTTTTCCTTCGCTTCCGTCAAGGTTGAACATACGCATTTTTGCATCTGCTACTTCTGACGGACAAACAAGGATTATTCCGTCACCACCGATACCGAAATGGCGATCGGAAAGTCTTACTGACAATGCCTCGGGATTGTTGATTTCCTGATTAAATGTGCTGCAATAAATATAGTCGTTGCCTATACCCTGCATTTTAGTAAACTCTAGCTTCATTTTTTCAGACCTCATATTATTAATATCAATAAGCTCTGTGCTGTGCTGAGAATATTTGCTTCTCAGACAGTCTGCAAGTGCCTTTGCAGTATCAAGTGATGTAAGACAAGGGATGTTTCTCTCAACTGTCTTACGGCGGATTTTAACTGAATCTCTGCTCGGGATTCTTCCTTTTGCAGATGTGGAAATAACATACTGGATTTTTCCGCTTTCAATAAGTGAAAGGGTGTTGTTGTTTGCATCCTCGTGGATTTTCTTAACTCTTACTGCGTCAATATTGTACGGCTCAAGAGCATCTGCCGTACCTGTTGTAGCGTAAATCTTAAAGCCCATATCCGCATACATTTTTGCAATGTCGCCGATTTCTGCTTTGTCAGAATTGCGGACTGTAATAAACACACCGCCTCCACGCTGCATTTTATAGCCTGCACCGATAAGTCCCTTATAAAGAGCTTCCTCAAGGGTTTCGGCAATACCCAGAACCTCACCTGTTGACTTCATTTCCGGTCCCAGGTGGTTATCTACGTTAATAAGCTTTTCAAAGCTGAACACAGGAACCTTTACTGCAAAGTAAGGGGATTTTCTATAAAGCCCTGTGCCGTAGCCCATATCCTCAAGTTTTTCGCCAAGCATTGCTCTTGTTGCCAAGTCAACCATTGGTACGCCTGTTACCTTACTGATGTATGGAATTGTTCGTGATGAACGTGGATTTACCTCGATAACGTAAAGCTCGCCCTTATAAATAAGGTACTGAATATTTACAAGTCCTTTTGTTTTTAGTGACAATGCAAGGTTACGGGTTGACTCAATAATAGTCTGAGTCATTTCATCAGTTACATTCCAAGCAGGATATACGGCGATTGAGTCGCCTGAGTGTACGCCTGCACGCTCAATATGCTCCATAATACCCGGTATTAATATATCCTCGCCGTCACAGATTGCGTCAACCTCAAGCTCTGTACCCATAAGGTATTTATCAATAAGAATTGGGTTTTCAATTTCCTGTGCAAGGATAATCGCCATATATTCCTTAACATCTTCATCATTAAAGGCGATAATCATATTCTGTCCGCCTAATACATAGGAAGGTCTGAGAAGTACCGGATAGCCAATATTATTTGCTGCATCAAGGGCTTCCTCACAGGTCATTACTGTTACACCCTTTGCTCTTGCAATATTATATTTTTCAAGGAGCTCATCAAAACGCTCTCTGTCTTCTGCCATATCAATAGCATCATATGATGTTCCTAAGATATTAATTCCATTGTCATCAAGATATTTGGTAAGCTTGATAGCTGTCTGACCGCCGAAGGCTACTACTACTCCAAAAGGCTTTTCTGTTTTGATAATGCCCATTACATCCTCTGTTGTAAGAGGTTCGAAGTACAGTCTGTCGGCTGTATCAAAGTCAGTTGATACTGTTTCAGGGTTGTTGTTTACAATAACAACATCATAGCCTGCCTTTTTAAGAGCCCATACACAATGAACTGAAGCATAGTCAAATTCGATTCCCTGTCCGATTCTGATAGGACCTGAACCGAATACGATTACGGTTTTCTTTTTGCTGTTCTTTTCTGCAATAAATTTTTCTGCTTCGTTTTCTTTATCATAGGTTGAGTAGAAATACGGGGTTTCTGCGTTAAATTCCGCTGCGCAGGTATCAACCATTTTATATACGGGAACTAAAGGATTCTTAACCTTTTGTCCGCTGAATTTTTCAATTGTTCTGTCAAGGTAGCCAAGCTCCTTAGCCTTTAGGTAAAGCTCCTCAGGTAACTGACCCTTTTTAAGCTCTTCCCCTACCTTTGCAATATTAATAAGCTTTTCAAGGAACCACTCGTCAATCATTGTGATTTCGTGAACCTTGTCAACAGAAATTCCACGCTTTAATGCTTCGTAAACACAGAACATACGAAGGTCGTCACATACGCTCAATCTGTCAATAATTGAAGCCTCTGACATTTCCTCAAACATTTCGTCATCCATTGTATCGTGAGAAATTTCTGCACCGCGGACAGCTTTCATAATAGCCTGCTCAAAAGTGGGAGCAATAGCCATAACCTCGCCTGTTGCTTTCATCTGTGTGCCTAAAGTACGCTTTGCATATACAAATTTATCAAAGGGCCACTTTGGCAGCTTAACCACTACATAGTCAAGAGCAGGTTCAAAGCAAGCATAGGTAGAACCTGTTACGGCATTTTTGATTTCGTTAAGTGTGTAACCGATTGCAATCTTTGCCGCAACCTTAGCAATAGGATAACCTGTTGCCTTAGAAGCAAGGGCTGATGAACGGGATACACGAGGGTTTACCTCAATTACTGCATATTCAAAGGTTTCCGGATTAAGGGCAAACTGACAGTTACATCCACCCTCAACCTTTAATGCTGAAATGATATTCAAAGCTGCACTACGGAGCATTTGATACTCCTTGTCAGCCAGTGTTACTGCCGGAGCAATAACAATACTGTCGCCTGTATGTACGCCGACAGGGTCGAAATTTTCCATTGAGCAGACTGTGATTACATTTCCTAAAGAATCACGCATTACCTCAAACTCAATTTCTTTCCAGCCGGAGATACATTTTTCAACAAGAACCTGTGTAATTGGAGAAAGCTCTAGACCGTTTGAAGTGATTTCTCTTAACTCTTCCTCGTTATCAACAATACCGCCGCCTGTTCCTCCAAGGGTAAATGCAGGACGGATAATTACAGGATAGCCGATTTCACTTGCAAAATCTACTGCTGACTCAACGTCTGTTACAACAGTTGAGGGAATTACAGGCTGGCCGATTTCAAGCATAGTATCCTTGAACATCTGTCTGTCCTCAGCCTTGTCGATAGTTTCAGGAACAGCGCCTAAAAGCTTAACGCCGTTTGCCTCAAGGAAGCCTTCCTTTGCAAGCTGCATTGAAAGTGTAAGACCTGTCTGTCCTCCAAGAGTTGAAAGAAGTGAGTCAGGCTTTTCCTTAAGTATGATTCGCTTAACAGTTTCCAATGTTAAAGGCTCAATATAAACCTTATCTGCCATAGCGTTATCTGTCATAATTGTAGCAGGGTTTGAGTTTACAAGTATAACCTCAAGACCCTCTTCCTTTAATGCACGGCAAGCCTGAGTTCCTGCGTAGTCGAACTCCGCTGCCTGTCCGATAATAATAGGGCCTGAGCCAATTACCATTACACGTTTAATATCAGGTTTTAGTGGCATAATATCATTCCTTATTCTAAAAATCTATAATCTGTATCTTCCTGTTAATACTCTTTTGTTCTATCTTATTTTTTATTTTCTTCCATTAAGCTGATAAAGCGGTCAAAGAGGAAGGCTGTATCCTTTGGTCCTCCGCAAGCCTCAGGATGGAACTGAACGGAAAACGCAGGCATATCTGTATAGTTGATACCCTCACAGGTTCCGTCATTACCGTTTACAAAGCTTACTTCGCTGTTTTTGGGAACCGAATCATTGATTACCGCATAGCCGTGGTTCTGAGAAGTAATATAAACTTTGTCGGTTTTTACTTCCTTAGCAGGCTGGTTTGCGCCTCTGTGTCCGTAGTGAAGCTTTTCTGTTTTTGCTCCCTGTGACAATGCAAGAAGCTGATGTCCCAGACAAATTCCGAATGTGGGAATCTTATGAGTGCAAAGCTCCTTTAAGGTTGCAATTGCTTCCACATTTTCCTGAGGGTCGCCGGGACCGTTGGAAAGCATAATGCCGTCAGGGTTCATTGCCAAAATATCTTTAGCCGATGTATTATATGGTACAACTGTTACATTGCATCCTCTGTTTACAAGCTCTCTGCCGATATTGTGCTTTGCACCGTAGTCAATAAGCACTACATCAAGCTTTGGGTTTTCAGCCTTAAAGGTTTTCTTCTCTTTTACCGATGTACTTTTTACTGCGTCCTTAACTACATATGGCTTAATCTCCTGAATGTCTTTTTCAAGATTATCAAGAGTATAAGTAAGCTTACAGTTCATTACACCGTATTCTCTTACAATCTTAGTTAATGCACGGGTGTCGATATCGTATATTCCCGGAATTTTTGCACTTTTTAAAAAAGTGTCAAGATCCCCCTGACAACGGAAATTGCTGGGAGCTTGGCACCAGTTTCTGACAATATAGGCTTTTAAGGCTGGGGCGTCACTTTCAAAATCAGCGGGAATAACCCCATAGTTTCCGATAAGAGGGAATGTCTGAATAACCACCTGACCGTAGTAGCTGGGGTCGGTGAGTGTTTCAAGATAGCCTGTCATTGCTGTTGTAAAGACAAGCTCTCCTGTAGTTTCTTTTTCAAATCCAAAGGATTTGCCCTCAAAATATGTGCCGTTTTCAAGAATTAAATAAGCTTTGCGGCTCATAATATAACCTTCCTTTCACATTCAGGTTTTGTAAATTCAGCAAAGCTGAATAATATATACTAGTTTTCGTAGGTTCTGATAACCTGCTTTGCTACCTCAAGCTTGCTTGTACGCATATCCATTGCCTGCTTTTCAAGGTAGTGGTGAGCCTGCTGTTCTGTCATAAGTAAACATTGCATTAGCAGAAGCTTGGCTCTTGTAATAGTTTTTGTTTCTTCAAGCTTAAACTTAAGCTTTTCGTTTTCCCTTTCAACACTTAACATTCGCTCCTTGAAGCATTGGGTAAATATAAGATAATGGTGGAACATATGCTTATTTACCGGCTTTTGAATAACCAAAATTCCGTATGGAGAAACCATATCGGCAACCTCCATAGCCTTTTCCTGCTGCACCATCAGTATTACGCAAGCCTTGGTGTTGGCTGCGCAATAGACGGAAAAATCTATTCCGTTTTCTTCTTCTAAAGGAGTGTTGACAATTATTAAATCATAAACCTTTCGGCTTATTTTATCCTTTGCGTCCTCAGTTGAAATCGTACAATCAATATTCTCGTAATTTTCAGAGCTGAGGAGCTGTGCAATGGCTTTTATGCTTGTTTCCGTTTTGGATACAATCAATGCTGTTTTCATAAACATCACCAACATAATATTTTAATGTATTTATTGTAAAAAGTTATTACTTATTAGAAT
>CAMFZJ010000047.1 GCA_946004305.1 uncultured Clostridia bacterium
GATTCCTCTACGTCTCGTGGGCTCGGAGATGTGTATAAGAGACAGAATCTATACTGACGTAATTTCGGTTGCGCTAATATAGTATGGGGGTAGATAAATGAAACAGAAACAGAACAATACAATTGTGTCCCTTAAAGACATATATGTAGAGTTTGACGGAGAAGTAATACTAAACCATATAAACCTAGATATTAAGGACAAGGAATTTGTTACGATTCTGGGGCCCAGCGGTTGTGGCAAAACTACCACATTAAGAATAATAGGCGGTTTCCTGGAACCACAGGAAGGGGAGGTTTTCTTTGACGGAGAAAAAATTAACGGACTTCCTCCTCACAAACGAAATGTAAATACCGTTTTCCAGAAATATTCCTTGTTTCCTCATTTGAACGTATTTGAAAATATTGCTTTTGGTATGCGACTGAAGAAGATACCGAAGGATGAGATAAAAAGGCGAGTAAAAGAGATGCTTGCTATAGTAGACTTAAAAGGCTATGAAAAACGCAGTATTTCAAAGCTTTCCGGAGGTCAGCAACAGCGTGTGGCAATTGCCAGAGCCCTTGTATGCGACCCAAAGATTCTTTTGCTTGACGAGCCTTTAGGAGCTCTTGACTTAAAGCTTAGAAAAAATATGCAGTGGGAGCTTAAGCAGATTCAGCAAAAGACTAACACAACATTTATATATGTAACACACGATCAGGAGGAAGCCCTCACAATGTCTGATACTGTTGTTGTAATGAACAATGGTGTAATAGAGCAGATTGGAAGTCCTACTGATGTTTATAACGAGCCTGTGAACGCTTTTGTTGCAGACTTTATCGGCGAAGCAAATATTCTTAACGGTGTAATGATAGATGACTGTAGGGTAAGAGTCCTCGGAGTAGAGCTTGAATGTGTTGATAAAGGCTTTGGACAGAACACCCCTGTGGATATTGTTATTCGTCCCGAGGACATTGAAGTTGTTAATCCTGAGGACTCACCGCTTTCAGGGGTAGTAACCGATGTTGTTTTCAAAGGTGTGCATTATGAAATTACAGTAATGTGCAACAATTGTGAATGGATAATCCACTCTACGGAAAGCGCAGAAATCGGACAAAAAATCGGAATGAAGGTAATACCTTTTAATATCCAGATTATGAACAAGCTGTTTGAAAATCCCTATAACAGCTTTACTGCAACTGTGGTTTCCGCTGATGAAGAAGCAAAAACTATTGAAATTGAAATTGAGGATAGCAAGGTTGAAATTGAAGGACAGTATTTCCCTGAGGGAACTGTTCTGAATGTTATTCTTCCTCCAACAGCATTGTCTATTGCAGGCGATGGCGTGGGCGACCTTGACGACGTGTATATTGAGTCTGTAATTTTCAAAGGCGAGCATAACGAGATTATTCTTGAATCCGATAATCAGAAATGGCTTATGCAGAGTGATCAGGACGAGCAGGTTGCAACCTATGTGCCTCTTAAGTTCGACTTCAGCAAAGCAAGATTTCAGGTAGCGGAGGGCGAAAGCCTATGAAATTACGCAGACCGTCACTGCCGTACATAGCTTGGATGGTAGTGTTTACACTAATCCCGATTTTACTTATAGGCTTTTACGCATTTACAGATTCCAACGGTGCATTTTCCCTTGAGGCCTTTGGCAAAGCCTTTGGCTATATGAACGTATTTGCAAACAGTTTGTGGATAGCTTTTATTTCCACCTTAATTTGCCTTGTTCTTGCTTATCCTTTGGGATATATCATAAGCAGACAAAAGCAGAGTACCCAAAATATACTGACTATGCTTATTATGATTCCTATGTGGATGAATTTTCTTCTGCGTATTTATGCTTGGGTAACACTTTTGCAAAATAACGGCCCTATAGATACAATGCTTTCATTTATAGGAATACACACCAACTTATTAGGTAATAGGGGCGCAGTAATATTAGGAATGGTATATGAGTATCTTCCATTTATGATACTTCCCCTATATACTGTAATGTCAAAAATTGATAATCGCCTTGTTGAAGCCGCACAGGACTTAGGTGCAAATAAAAGCGAGGTTATGGGAAAAGTAATATTCCCCTTAAGCGTTCCGGGAATCATCTCAGGAGTAACAATGGTGTTTGTACCCTCAGCTAGTACCTTCCTTGTATCACAGTATCTCGGCGGAACAAACGATATAATGATAGGTGACGTAATAGACAAAATCTTCTGGAGCGACCATAATACAGGTTCTGCTATCGCATTGGTGCTTATGGTGTCTATTTTTGCTTTCCTTATTATTCTGAATTTCTTTGGAGATGAGGAGGCGATTTCATAATGAAAAAGTCATACAAGTTTTATACAGGCCTGATACTTTTCTTTATGTATATGCCTATTCTTGTTTTGATATTGTTTAGCTTTAATGACGGCAAAACAACAGTATGGAAGGGCTTTACTCTGGATTGGTATGTTGACCTTTTCAAAGACCAAATGATAATGAATGCTTTGTGGAATACATTACTGGTTGCTGTTGTTGCCTCTTGTGTTGCAACTGTACTTGGTACAGCAGCGGCAATAGGAATTAATAATTTTAAAGGCAAAAAGCGTGTATTAATTCAAAATGTAAGCAATATTTCTATTCTTACTCCTGACATTGTAACAGGCGTTTCGCTTATGCTTATGTTTACAATTGCAGGTATTACCTTTCATTTTCAAATGGGATTTTGGACAGTCCTTTTGGCACATATAAGCTTTTGTACCCCCTATGTTGTGTTAAGCGTTTTACCCAGACTTCGCAGAATGGACTATTCCGTATATGAAGCGGCTCTTGACTTAGGCTGCAATCAATGGCAGGCGTTTTACAAGGTAGTAATTCACGAGCTTATGCCCGGTATTTTTACGGGCTTTTTGATGAGCTTTACATATTCACTTGATGATTTTGTAATTACATACTTTACAAGAGGCTCAAGCTTTCAAACCTTGTCAGTTCAGATTTATACAATGACACATCAGCGTATATCTCCAAAGATAAACGCATTGTCAGCCCTAATGTTTGTGGCTATTGTGATTATTATGGTTATAATAAATATTAAGGACAGAAAAAACGAAAAGAAGTTTGTCTAGGAGGATATTGATGAAAAAGTTTATTTCTTTAGTATTAGCATTAATAATAAGCCTATCGGCAACAGTTGTTTTGTCCGGTTGTTCTTCAGGCTACGAAAGTGAAATCAACGTGTATAACTGGGGTGAATATATAGCAGACGGCAGTGAAGACTATGTTGATGTAATTGATGAGTTTGAAAAGGAATACAACATTAAGGTTAATTACACAACCTATGAAACAAACGAGGAGCTTTACAATATTTTAAGCTCCAGCAATTCTTCATATGATGTAGTAATTCCCTCCGACTATATGATAGAAAAACTAATCAAGGAAGATTTACTACAGAAGCTTGACTATTCAAACATCCCAAATTATGATGATGTAATGGATAAGTTTAAAGGCCTTTCATTTGACCCCAATAATGAGTATTCGGTACCTTACCAGTGGGGGGTTGTAGGAATTGTTTACAATAAGGAAATGGTAAAGGAAACGCCTGACAGCTGGGAGGATTTGTGGAATAAAGACCTTGCAGGTTCAATTCTTCAATTTAATAACAGCCGTGACGCCTACGCAATAGCAATGCAGCTTTGCGGAGTTAATCCAACAGATTTCACAAAGGCGGATATTGATAAAGCGACAGCAAAGCTAAAGGAACAGAAGCCATTGCTTAAAAAGTATGTAATGGATCAGGTGTTTGCAGAAATGGAAAATGACCAGTCTGCAATTGCTCCTTACTATGCCGGCGATATCACAACAATGATGGATAATAACGAAAACCTTGGCTGTGCATTACCTAAGGAAGGCTCAAACCTATACGTTGACGCTATGTGTGTTCCGAAATCTGCACAGAATAAAGAGGGTGCTGAAAAGTTCATTAACTTTATGACAAGCCCTGAAATTTCAAAGGCTAATTCGGATTATATTGCATATGCAACACCTGTACAGGGAGCGTATGATTTAATGGACGATGAAGTAAAGAATAATCCGTTAATATATCCAACAGAAGAATACTTGGATAAATGCTATACATTTAATGATGTGGACAAAGATATTTACGCATATATGCAGGAACAGTTCGTTAAGCTTATGTCATAAAAGCTGAATATTAATTTGTATATAGAAAAGCTCTTGGTAAACAAAACCAAGAGCTTTTTGCTGCTATTCAATTCTTTTAAGCTGTTCGCTGTATTCCTGATACAGCTTGTTTGAAATTGACATTTTAAGAATTATATCCTTAACGGTTTTATCAAGACCGCTGTTTTCTCTGTAGTCAGCAGGGTAGATATAATCAACTCTGTGCTTTCTTAAAAGCTCCTTAACCTTATCGTCAAGCTGTTGATAAACCGCTATAGACTTACCGCCGTAGCTTTGCATCATTTTCATACAAGGAACATCGGAAAGTCCGTCCCCGATATAAATCATATTCTCAAAGGAAATACGTTTGCTGTCGTCAGGCATACTTTTGTTTAAATCAACATCATTTGATATATCCAGAACACCTTTGTTAATACGGTAAACAAACTGTGTTTTGTTAGTGTAATTAACAGCGGTTTTAGGCCATACGGCATTCCCGTCCTTGTCGTAAAGGTATTCAGAGGCAAATATATTTTTAAATTCACCGCTGATGACTGTGCCTTCAATAATTTCCTTCATACCGGATGAAATTACATAATGCTCAATAATTACACCGTTTTTTTCGCCAAATTCATTTATTCTTTTAAACCAGCTTTCAACTCCTGAGAAAAACTCAATGTCCTTGCCGTTTTCCTCAAGACCTTTTCTTTTAAGAGGTATGTTTTTTTCTTTGGAAATTTTTATTGCTGCGTACATATATGCAAGGATACTGTCCATTTTTTCAGTAGTTTGTACAGTATTTGTGTAATCCCAAAATTCTCCCACCTCAATTCCAAGACTGGGAATAAATCTGTAGTTTTGCATATCCTTTGTACAAAGGGTTTTGTCAAAGTCATACATTATAGCAATAATAGGTTTGTCAGACATACTAAAACCTCAATTAATTCTTTTTCTTTTTGTTAGGATATTTTTTAGCTTTCATTTCAGCTTTTTTCTTTTTTTGTTTATTATCATAAATTACATATATAACAACAATAGCACCGATTATTACAACAATAATACCTATAACAATTACAGGAGTAAAGTCAAAATTGCTTGAAGATGTGGTTTCATTGTTTTCAGCTGTTGTTACTTCAGCAGTATCCTCTTGTGTGCTTGCCCCTTCATACGGGTCAACGGGAGAAGCTAAGTCTTTTTCAATACTTTTTTTGTATTTAAGAACCTCAACGCTTTCAACCTTAACCTGATTTACAGGCTGACTTTGTTCACCGCTTCCGTTAGAAGTTACCTGACAGTCGGAAATTAAATCTACAACATCCATTCCTGCAAATACCTGTCCGAAAACCGTGTAGCTTCCGTCAAGGTGACTGTTGTCTACAGAGTTAATGAAGAACTGGCTGCTGTTAGTATCAGGTCCTCTGTTAGCATAAGCTAAAGAGCCTCTGATGTTTTTTAACTCATCTACACATTCGTTTTCAAAATCCTTGCCCCAGCAGGAATCACCGCCTGTGCCGTCAAAATTTGTGTAGTCGCCGCCTTGTATCATAAAGCCTTTGATTACACGGTGGAAAATAGTGTTGTCATACTTGCCGTCTTTTGCAAGAGTAACAAAGTTTTCAACGCCCTTTGGAGCGTATTTTTCAAAGAAAGATATAGCAATATCTCCATAGTTGGTATGAATAACTGCTACTGTGTCACCTTTTTTAGGTCCTGAGGTTTGGTCGAACTTTGCAGAAGCTGTTGCAAAGGTTGAGAACATCATAATAATGCAAAGCAAAGCTGCAAAAGTAACGCTGAATATTTTTTTCATTTTTAAATTCCTTTCGCTTAAATATTTACTCCTATATTCTAGTATAAATATGAATAAAAAGCAAGTGTAATAAATTTCAATTTTTCCTCATATGTATTTGTGAGAAAAGAACGGAGGAGTTAAAAATGCCGGTATTCTTACCAGAGGGTAAATTATTAACAACTGAAGAAAATCAACTCTATATAAACAATACGGAAAAGCTTTACGAAGCCTGTGCAAAGCAGAAAATTCTTGAAGCTAAGGTATTAGTCTGTGACAATCAGCACAATCTCCATCTTAATTTAGGGGGAGTAAAGGCTATTATTCCGAGAGAGGAGGGTGCAATAGGAATACGAGAGGGTACGGTAAGGGATATTGCTGTAATTTCAAGGGTAAACAGACCGGTGTGCTTTGTTGTAACTGATATTGTATCTGACAGCAACGGAGAGCCTTTGGCAATATTATCCAGAGAAAAAGCCCAGCGTATGTGCTGTGATAATTACATAGATACTTTAATTGCAGGAGATGTGGTAAACGCTTGTATAACGCACCTTGAAACCTTTGGAGCATTTGCCGATATCGGCTGTGGAATAGTTGCGCTAATGCCTATTGATACCATTTCGGTGTCACGAATTGAGCATCCCAGAGAGCGTTTTTCTGTGGGAATGGATATTAAGGCCGTAATAAAATCTATTGAAAACGGACGTATAAGTCTAAGCCATAAAGAGCTTTTAGGCACATGGCAACAAAATGCAGATTTATTTAAGCCCGGTGAAACGGTTACAGGTGTAATCCGAAGCGTTGAAAGCTACGGCTCGTTTGTTGAGCTAACCCCAAACCTTGCCGGCCTTGCCGAAAGCCATCCTGATGTAAAGGAAGGAATGCAGGCAAGTGTATATATAAAAAGTATAATACCTCAAAAAATGAAAATTAAGCTTATAATAATAGATACCTTTGATTATAAATACAACCCCAAACCACCGAAATATTATAGCAACGCAAGTCACATAAGCCATTTTGTGTATTCACCTGAAAACAGTGTGAAACTTGTAGAATCGTCCTTTTAACGGGACAGTGAATGGTTGACTAGTCAAACCCGCTGTGTTATCATTTGTGTAAAGAATTTTTGAAAATACATAAGTTTAACACAGAGGTGAAATATGGATAATTTGTGGTTTATTATTATAGCAGTATTTCTTGTTGTGCTTGTAGCATTAGCATTGGCAATACTGCTTTCTGTACGAAAAAATAAAGCTTTTGATGAAGAAAAAATAATTACAAAGCTTTCAGAAGAAAACGAGAGAAAACACAGTATTTTAAGACAGGAGCTGACAACTTCAACCCAGCAGTCCGTTAAAAGTCTTGGTGATATGATTTCTGAAAATCAAAAATCATTTTCTCAAAACCAGCAGGAAAAGCTTAACGGAATTGAAGAACGTCTTAAGACTTTTTCTTTGGGAAACGAGCAGAAGCTTGAGCTTATAAGAAAGTCAGTAGAGCAGCGTCTTACATATCTCCAGCAGGATAACAACAAACAGCTTGAAGAAATGCGTAAAACCGTTGACGAAAAGCTCCAAACTACTCTTGAAGAAAAAATGAACAAAAGCTTTGAGCTTGTTAATCAAAGACTTGAGCAGGTGTATAAGGGCCTTGGAGAAATGCAGACTCTTGCAGTTGGAGTAGGAGATTTAAAAAAGGTTCTGTCCAATGTTAAAACAAGGGGAATATTGGGAGAAATTCAGCTGGGGGCAATTTTATCTGAAATTCTGTCGCCGGAGCAGTACGATGAAAATGTAGCAACCAAAAAAGGCAGTGCCGCCGTTGTTGAATTTGCTGTAAAGCTACCTTCTGATGACGACAGCTTTATATATCTTCCTATCGACTCAAAATTCCCGGCAGATACTTATTCACAGCTTCGTGACGCAATAGATGAGGGTGATAAAGAAAAAATAGACCTTGCAGTAAAAATGCTTATAACACGCATAAAGGCAGAGGCTAAGGATATTCACGATAAATATATTGACCCGCCTAATACTACCGAATTTGCAATTATGTTCCTGCCTTTTGAAGGTTTGTATTCAGAGGTAGTAAACCGTGGACTTGTAGAGATACTACAGCGTGACTATAAGGTGAATATAGCCGGACCAAGTACAATGGCTGCCCTTCTTAATTCCCTGCAAATGGGCTTTAAAACCTTAGCTGTTCAAAAAAGAAGTGCAGAGGTTTGGAAAGTTTTGGGAGATGTAAAAACAGAATTTGATAAATTCAATGACGTACTTCTCGCAACTCAGCAAAGACTTAATCAGGCTAACAGTGAGCTTGATAAGCTGGTGGGAGTTCGTACAAGACAAATGCGCCGTAAGCTTTCGGCAGTACAAACCTTAAACAGCGATGAAAAGCCCCAATTACCTGATGAGGAATAATTGAATTATATATGGCTCTTTTGGCAATACTCTAAACAGAGTATTAGTTAAAGGAGCTGTTTTTTTGCAGTATAGCAAGGTGGAAATCTGCGGAATAAATACATCTGAATTAAAAGTCCTTAAAGAAGAAGAAAAGAAAAAGCTTTTGAATGTCATCCGTAACGGAACAGAAAAGGAAAAGAAAATAGCAAGAGATAAGATGATAAACGGAAATCTCCGTTTGGTGCTGTCAGTAATTCAGCGTTTTGCAAACAGAGGTGAAAACCCTGACGATTTATTTCAGGTTGGTGTAATCGGACTTATTAAGGCAATAGACCATTTTGACCCTACAATGGATGTAAGGTTTTCCACATATGGCGTACCTATGATAATCGGAGAGGTAAGAAGATACTTGAGAGATAATAACAGCGTCAGAGTGTCACGCTCAATGAGAGATACAGCATACCACGCTATGCAAATTAAGGAAAAGCTTACTAATGAGAAAAACTGCGAGCCTACCGTTGAAGAAATAGCCAAAATAATGGGACTGCCAAAGGAAAATGTAGTTCTTGCTTTGGAAGCTATTGTAGAGCCTGTGTCACTTTTTGAGCCGGTGTTTTCAGACGGTAATGATACAATATATGTAATGGACCAAATAGGAGATAATAACGATGACAAAAATTGGCTTGATGAAATTTCAATTAAAGAGTCAATTAAAAACCTTTCAGACAGAGAAAAGAAAATAATCGGACTTCGTTTTTTTCAGGGAAAAACACAAATGGAAGTAGCAAATGAAATAGGAATATCCCAAGCACAGGTAAGCCGTATAGAAAAAGGTGCATTAGACAGAATTAAAAGTCAGGTGTAGATGTTGTTTGTAAACTAAATAGTATGCAGATAGATTTATATTAAAAATACTTGTTAATTTTTATAAATCTTATTTACTTTTACGCTTTTGTGTGTTAAAATGGTAACGTGTAAAAGTACAACTCTGACAAGGAGGATAAGATTTTGAATTCAAAGTTAAAAAGCGAAGCAACAGACTTTTTGTTTGATGCTATTCTCACCTTAAAAACAAAGGAAGATTGCTATAGATTTTTTGAAGATTTATGTACAAAGCCTGAGATTAATGCAATGTCACAGCGTATAGTTGTTGCAAAAATGCTTACAGAAAAAACCGTATATAGTGAGATTGTTAAGAAAACCGGGGCGTCAACAGCAACAATCAGCAGAGTCAACCGTTCACTAAACGAGGACACAGACGGCTATATGCTTGTCTTTGAAAACCTTGGTTTAAAAATTTCTGAATAATGGAAAGCTATAATGATTTTGCTGAGTTTTATGACAGCCTGATGATTAATGCCGAATATAAGAAAAGGGCTGAATATATACTCAAGCTGTTTAATAAACTTAACCATAATATGGGGCTTACTCTTGACCTTGCCTGCGGCACA
>CAMFZJ010000048.1 GCA_946004305.1 uncultured Clostridia bacterium
ATTCCTCTACGTCTCGTGGGCTCGGAGATGTGTATAAGAGACAGCAATTAATTCAAAGAAGAATCACCAATTTCTGTAAACAGCCTTGATATTTCCGCCTTTATTCCTCTGTACCTATCATCTGTTAAATAATGGGAGTCAGTTATTATAAAGTCAGCTATTTTTTGAGATAGGGCAAGGCTTTCTGTGTCTGCAAAGCTTGATATTTTAAGCTCAGGTAAGCCGTGCTGACGTGAGCCGAAGAAATCTCCGGGACCTCTGAGCTTTAAATCTGCGTCTGCTATTTTGAAGCCGTCACCTGTGGTACACATAGTTTTCAGCCTTTCAAATGATGTACCGTAATCATAATTTGAAACTAAAATACAGTAGCTTTTTTCCTTACCTCGTCCTACCCGTCCTCTCAGCTGATGAAGCTGGGACAACCCAAAACGCTCTGCATTTTCTATCATCATTATTGTAGCGTTGGGGACGTCAATACCAACCTCAATAACAGTTGTTGCAACCAACATTTTTAATTGGTTGGAAAAAAACTGTTCCATTACTCTTTCTTTATCTGCTGACTTCATTTTTCCGTGTAGGATTCCTACAGGAATATCATTAAAAAAGTTCAGCATAAGCTCTGCTGCATATTCCTCTGCTGAAGCTAAGTCAGTTTCTCCCTCCTCAACCAAAGGACATACAATATAGGCTTGTCTGCCTTTTTGTATTTCCGAACGGATAAAGTTAAATGCCCGCTGACGTTTATCATCAGTGATTAACAGAGTTTCTATTTCCTGTCTGCCGGGAGGAAGCTCATCAATAATTGATATGTCAAGGTCGCCGAATATTATCAGACCTAATGTTCGTGGTATGGGGGTTGCACTCATTACAAGCAAATGGGGATTATTTCCCTTTGAAAGAAGCTTGGCTCGTTGGGCAACTCCGAACCGGTGCTGTTCATCTGTAATTACAAGGCCTAAGTTATTGAACACAGTATTTTCCGTAATCAATGCGTGAGTGCCTATTACAATGTGGATTTCCCCTGTTTCAAGGCTTTTGCGGACTTTGTTTTTTTCTGATTGCTTCAGCTTGCCTGTCAATAAACCTACCGAAATATTTGTATTAGAAAATAATTCTTTAAAAGTATTATAATGCTGTTCTGCCAACAATTCTGTAGGCGCCATAAAGGCAACCTGCATTCCGTTTTTTATGGCTGAGTATGATACTGACGCCGCAACAGCTGTTTTACCTGAGCCTACATCACCCTGTACAAGTCGATTTAGGGTTATTTCCTTATTCATCATATCCCTAACGCAATCAGACACAGCACGTTTTTGAGCATTTGTAAGATTATATGGCAGAGAGCTTTCAAATTCCTTTGAGTAATCCTTAGTAATAAGATTTTTATTCTTTTCTCTTTTATGGTTTTTAAGCTGTCTTAAACCTAAATTAAGGACTAAAAGCTCCTCGATAATCAAACGGTTCTTGGCTACTGTGAGAGCAAATTGATTTTCAGGAAAATGTATATTGTTCAGGGCAAATTTTAAATTCACAAGATTAAATTTATCCCGTATATTATCAGGTATTGGGTCATTAACGGTTTCCGGCAACATTTCAAGTGCCTGCTTTACTGAATTAATAACCATTCTGTTGGTAAGTCCGGCAGTAAGGTTATAAATAGGCTTGATTGCCGAGTCGCAGTCTTTGGCAAACTCAGGGGCTGTCATTTGTATGCCGTATAGATTTTTGCTTATCTTTCCGTAAAAGCAATAGGTTTCTCCGTATTTCAGCATTGAGCTTATATAACGGTTATTGAAATATACAAGCTCAATAACTCCTGTTTCATCACTTACCTGAAGCTTTGTGATAATCTTCCCGCTGCGGGTATATCCGCTGTTTATAGCCGAACATACCTGTCCTTTAATACAGGTAACCTCACCGTTTTCAACATCTGATATATCTTTTACCGATGACCAGTCCTCATATGTACGGGGGTAATAGTTTAAAAGCTGTCCTATTGAATAAACGCCCAGCTTATTAAAAAGTTCTCCTCGCTTTTTTCCGACACCTTTGAGGTTTTCGATTTTTATATTATATAAAGACGACATAGTAAACCTCTGTAAAAACAATACCCGCATTAAATGCGGGCATTAATTAATTTAGTAACTCAGATTATTCAACACTCAAAATGAAATAATAAATTGGTTGACCGCCGTTGATAAGTGAAATATCAACTCTTGAGCCGTACTTATCCTGAAGAATCTCAAGTGCTTGTGAGGCCTCTTCTTCAGTTACATCCTCACCATAAATAACTGTAACAAATGATGAATCGTGAGTAATCATATTCTTAGCAAGCTTTACAAGAGCTTTAACAGGAGTTTTCTCTGTTATTGTAAGCTTGCCGTTTTCAAGGGCGATAATTTCCCCTTCTTTAATCTTTTGATGTCCGAATTCACTGTTTCGTGCTGCAAATGTTACCTGACCTGTGCCAACGTGCTTAGTTGCATCAAGCATCATATCTTTGTTGCTTTCAGGTGTAAGCTCAGGATCATAGCTTAACAGAGCTGTCATACCCTGAGGAATGGTTCTTGTAGGAATAATGATTACATTTCTGTCCTCAACCATTGGAATTGTCTGTTCGGCAGCCATAATTATATTTTTATTATTTGGCAATACCATAACTGTTTTTGCAGGAGTTGCCATAATTGCTTCGTAAATATCGTCTGTGCTTGGGTTCATAGACTGTCCGCCGCTTACAACATTGCTGCAGCCTAAATCTGTAAACAGATTTGAAATGCCCTCTCCTGCTGCAACTGCAACAAAGCCAATTTCTTCAACAGGCTCACAAGGCTCAAGCTTCTTCTTTTTAGGCTTAGCTTGAGTATTATTCTCCTTAGCCTGCTTATGCTGTTCTTTCATATTTTCAACCTTAACAGTAAGGAGCTGACCAAATTCAAGACCTTTCTTTAATGCGTCACCCGGCTGTTCTGTATGAACGTGCACCTTAATAATTTCGTCATCGTTTACTACAACTACGCAGTCGCCGATAGTTTCAAGGAACAGTCTTAGCTCGTTAGGGTCAGTAGCGATTTCATTATCACGGCCAACAATAAATTCAGTACAATATGTGAAAGTAATATCATCATCAAACTCAGCGGCTGCACTTGCAAAGGAATCTATTTCCTCCTGTGTGTTCTGCTGTTCATAAGGAATAACAACACCGTCTTTGAAATAGGAAAGCATACCCTGAAAAATAGATAGCAAGCCCTTACCGCCTGCGTCAACTACGCCTGCTCTTTTAAGTACAGGTAAAAGCTCAGGAGTTTGCTGTAACGCTTCCTCGGCAGACTGACATACTATGTCCCAAACCTGTGCTACAGATAAATCATCATTACAAACTGCAAGTCCGCCCTCATAGCCTAAACGAGCTACTGTAAGAATTGTACCCTCTGTAGGCTTCATTACAGCTTTATATGCAGCGTCCACACCTAATCCAAGTGCTTCAACAAGGTCTTTGCCTGTAGCCTCCTCTTTATCCTTAAGTCCGTCAGAAAAGCCGCGGAACAAAAGAGATAGAATAACACCTGAGTTGCCTCTTGCACCTCTGAGCATTGCAGAAGCTATTACCTTAGCAACCTCTCCTATTGATGTATTTTCATCATCTTTAATAGCCTTGACTGCCGCAACTGTAGTCATAGACATATTTGTACCGGTATCTCCGTCCGGAACCGGGAAAATATTTAAGTCATTAATTCTTGCCTTTTGGGTACTGATATTGTTAGATCCTGAAATTACCGCCTGTTTCAAATCCTGACCGTTTATCATTTAAGCACTTCCTATCCTTATGCAGAATTAGTTTTTTACAAAATACTTCAAATATATATTATACATTAATAGCTGAATTTTTCAAGTACTAATTTACATAATTCTTAATCTTTCACAACTTGTAGTTTGCCCTGTTTTTTCGTCAATATCAAAAACAATACATTCCATTTTGCAATCGCCGTTTTGCAAATCAAACCTAACAGGCATACGAGTTTTGAATTTTTCTATTACAATTTCAGGCTTTACACCTAATATTGAGTCGGCAGGACCTGTCATACCAACATCGGTTATATATCCCAGTCCTTTAGAAAAAATCTGTTCGTCAGAGGTCTGAACATGGGTATGTGTTCCAAACAAAGCTGACACTCTTCCGTTAAGATAATGAGCCATTGCAAGCTTCTCTGAAGTAGTTTCACAATGAAAATCTACAATTACAATTTTGTCTTCATTATCTTTTAAAAGGACATCTATTTTATCAAAGGGGCTGTCAAGTCCGTTTTCCATATACATTGTTCCCATCAGGTTAATAACCTTTACCTGAAATCTGCCCATATCTACTGTGCATAAGCCTTTTCCCGGAGTTGTTGAATCAGGAAAATTGGCAGGTCTTATTATATACGGTTCATCATCAAGCAAGCTGTATACCTCCCGTCTTCTGAAGGAATGGTTCCCTAGGGTAATAACATTTACTCCGCTGTGAAACAGATAGTCAGCAGAGCTTGGTGTGATACCGTTGCCATCGGCGGAATTTTCGCCGTTACATATCACAAGGTCAATGCCTTTAACTTTTTTTAGTGACGGTAATTTACCCCTTAAAAACTCGCAGCCGATTTTTCCTACTACATCGCCTATACACAGTACTCTCATAAATATCCTCTTTCTTTACAGTAAGTGATATTTATATTATATCACATTTTCATAAATACTCAATCGTTATTATTTTCATCAACACCGGTTTCATCTATTTGTTCATTATCCACTTGGATTTTTTGCGGAAGAGCTATGTTTTTATTTATAACATATATGACTTTTGCAGATAATTTTTCTGGGGTTTTCGAGTAAATAATTTTTCGGGACTTAACATTATTATTTTTGTATTTAAAACATTCATAGGTGGCAATTTTCTTTTTAAGAATATTTTTAGCGGTTTTTATATTAATTTTTCTACTGCTTTCATTGTAATAATACTGTCGCTGATTAGTTGTTCCTAAAGGCAGGATAACATTGTTGGGATTAAGACGATAGGTTTTAAATACGCTTAAGCCTACTCCTGCTTGGGAAAAGTCTGTTTTTACGGGAATAGATAATCCCAAAAAATTAAGATTTGATTTTTCCGTATAATTCTCATTTGGAATTAAGCAAGTGCTGTTAAGTTTAACCGAAAATCTTTTTTCCTCATTAACGTCAGCATAGATTTTTGCTAAAGAATGAACATAGTTTAAATCTATTTCCTCTGTTTTGCCCTCTACTACTGCACTTACCAACAGTTGATTTTTGGCTACAGCCGTGCCTTTTTTCACAACGCAGGTACCCCGGGACACTAAGGTCTTTGTAATTACCCCGTCCTGAGAAGCTTTAATATTACAAGGGGACGTGTCGTCTGACAGCTTTGGCTGTTTTGACTTTTCTCTTACTTCAACATAGGCAATATTATTCAAAGCGTTAATTGACATCCACCCCACAGCCGGCAACAAAACTGTTGCTTCACGAACTACAGAACGTACATTTAGCGAGCCTTTATAGGTACCTATCTGAAGCCCTACTGATTTTAGTGCCTCTCTGATACTTTCCTCACCTATTTTTTCTGTTCCTTTTATATCTATTACCCATATAAATTGGTTTAGTATAGACATTATCAGAATTGCACATACTGCTCCGATCAGAAGTCCTTTTCTCGGCTTATACTTTTTAATAAAAAAAGGAAGTCCGGTTTTTTCTTTACACTTTAACAATACAGAGCAATTTTTCGCCATTTTGCGGATATTGAGATAATCCCTCACAGCCATTTGTCCTGTATATCCCTTTTCGGTAGGCACTAAATTCCAATAACGAACACCGTTTTTATTTAAAAGATTTATAAATCTTTCAGGAAATCTGCCTGTGACCGTAAAGAGTAAATATCCTCTTAACCACCTTATTATTCTGAGTATCATAAACTCACCCTTATGTAATAAATTCTGTACTTGTTATGAAGCCATCAATTACTATAGCTGTAGGAGATATACATTTTAAGGTAAGATTTCTGCCGTTGAAGGCAATTACCATTGAGTTTGTATTAATGCGTATAACTTCTTTTTCGTATTGGAGAACACCTGTTGACCCTTCAACGGTAACCTGTCTGTTTGCGGTAAACTCTATTACAGGCAAATTATACATAAAATCTACAGGCAGTTTTCCTATTACTGATTTGTTTTTTTCTTTGGCTGGCTTTTTCATTTTTCTTCACCCTCTTTCATATATATTATTGGTGAACGAAAATGATGTACAAATTTTCTGCAAAAAAATCAATGGTATTTAAAGCAGGCTTTATTATTTTTATTTCTTTTATACTCCTTATATTCTCTAATGAATCTACAAAAGGTGCTTTAAAAGGGCTGATGTTTTGCGGAGAAGTTCTTGTGCCATCGCTATTTCCTTTTATGGTAATATCTACATTTGTTGTAAAATGCGGACTGTCCGCTGCTATAGGTAAATATATTGACCCTATAACAAAGCTGTTGTTTGGAGTATCAGGTAATTGCGGGGCTACTATTTTACTTAGTATGATTGGCGGATACCCAGTGGGAGCCAGGGGAATTTATGCATTATACAAAAACAAGGAAATAAATGAAAATGACGCTGTTAAAATGTCATATTTCGCTGTTGGTGCAGGACCCGGATTTTTGGTTTCTTTTTTGGGGGCAAATCTGTTAGGTTCTCTTGAAATAGGTTTCTGCTTATTAGAAGCTCAGATTATTTCTGTAATATTTATAGGGCTTATGAATAAATATATATTTAGAAAGAAAAACAAGGTTAAGGATAATAAAAAAGATATTTATAATTCTAATACAGAAACAAAAAACAAGCCTTTATCCTTTACCTCGGCTATGGTTGAAGCTACTGTAGACGGTACATACGGAATACTTGAAATGTGTGGAATGGTTGTAATTTTTTCAGCTGTTCTGGGAATAATAAACAGTTTAACTTTTTTACCACACAACCTTTACTCATACATAACTATACTCTTTGAGGTTACAAACGCTTGCAACATACTAAGCAGGGACAACAATATACTGCTAATAGGATTTGCTGTTGGCTTTGGTGGATTATCCGTACATTTTCAGATTTTTCAGGCTTTGAAAGATATTAAAATAAACCAGGTAACATTTTTCCTATTTAGAATTATTCAAGGATTAGTTACCTGTGTCTTAACATATTTCTTAATTAGAATATTTAATCTTACTCTGCCTGTTTATTCAAGCATTAACAGTGATGTAAAATTTGTTTTAAGTTCTTCAATGATTGGCAGCAGCCTACTGATTATTACAGGGCTGTGCTTTATTTATACTACAAAAAAATTCAAAGAATAACGGAGGTAATTTTATGTGCGGTATTGCAGGATTACTGGACAAAAATCAAAATATGACTGAAAATCTTAAGGTACTCTCAGATATGTCCAAAACACTAATAAGACGGGGTCCCGATGAAAGCGGCGTCTATATTGACCACAACGTGGCACTTCTTCACAGAAGGCTTGTTGTTATTGACAAAGATAACGGCAAACAGCCAATGATATGCGGACATAAGAACGAGAAATATGTTATTACCTATAACGGTGAGCTTTACAATACTGAAGAGTTAAGAAATGACTTAATATCAAAGGGCTACAGCTTTAAAGGTCACAGCGACACAGAGGTTGTACTAAAGACGTATATTGAGTACGGCTCGGAATGTCCTCAAAAACTTAACGGTATTTTTGCTTTTGCAGTATATGAGGTAAAAAGGAAAAGGTTGTTTTTATGCAGAGATAAGGTGGGAGTTAAGCCCTTATTTTACAGCCGGTTTAAAGACGGGATTGTTTTCGGCTCTGAAATTAAAGCTTTGCTTGCAAGCGGTAAGGTTAATCCCATAATTTCAGAAGAGGGATTATATGAGCTTTTCTTTTTGGGTCCTGCACGCACTCCCGGTAACGGAATATTCAGAAATGTGTTTGAATTAAAACCAGGTGAATATGCTTTTTACGAAAACAACAGCCTTAAAAAGGTTCAGTATTTTAGGCTGACAGCCTATGAACACACCGACAGTCCTGAACAGACTATTGAGAAAATCAGATATTTACTTACTGACGCAATTGAAAAACAGCTTGTGTCTGACGTTCCCTTATGCTTTTTCCTATCAGGTGGCCTTGACAGCAGTATAATTGTGCAGACTGCTTCCAATTACTACAAAAAAAACGGTGGCAATTCCCCTGTTACATATTCTGTTGAGTATAAGGATAATATGAACTATTTTCAAAAAAGCCTGTATCAGCCTACTGCAGATGTGGATTTTATAAATCTTATGGTAAGAAGTGCCGACACAACCCACAATGAGGTAATTCTGGATAATGTTGATTTAGCCCAAGCTTTATATCCAAGTGTTGAAGCAAGGGATTTACCTGGATATGTTGATGTGGACTCCTCCCTGCTTTTATTTTGTGAACAGATAAAAAAGAATTACACCGTTGCTCTTTCCGGTGAATGTGCAGATGAGCTTTTCGGGGGTTATCCTTGGTATCACAATGAAAAAATACTTTTTGATGATAATTTTCCCTGGTCTGCTTCTCAGGATATAAGAAGAAGTATTCTTAAGAAAGGTGTGCTTACAAAGGGTGAAGAATATGTAAGGGAGAAATATTTGGACACAATTAAATCTACTGATAAACTAAAAAGCGACAGCAGGCTAAGCTCAAGAATGAGAGAGATGTATGTACTTAACTATTACTGGTTTATGCAATGCTTACTTGAGCGAAAAGACAGATGCAGTATGTACAGCGGACTTGAGGTTCGTGTACCTTTCTGTGACTATAGAATTGTTGAGTATGCATACAATATGCCTTGGGAAATCAAAGCATATGAAGGCAGAGAAAAAGGTATTGTAAGAAAAGCCTTTGAGGACATATTACCTAAGGAAATAGCCTGGAGAAAGAAAAGCCCTTATCCTAAAACTCACAATCCTATGTATATGAAAATATGTACCGAAAAAGCTTTGGATATTTTGAAAAAGAAAACTCCTTTAGTTGATTTACTAAATGAGGAAGGTATTAAAAACATAATGCAACACCCGGAGGACATTTCTTCACCTTGGTACGGTCAGCTTATGAAAGCTCCTCAGATACTTGCCTATATAATAGAGCTTGACTACTGGTTTGAAAACTACAACATTAATATTGAATAAAGACTTATCTTATGGTAAAATCACCTTGGCGGTGATTTTATGACAAAATCTGCTTATGATAAAATTGAAAAGTACTTTAGAAAACATAAGGGTATGCTTAAGGCTTTAAACATTTTATACAAATATATACCAATGGTTGTATTTGTAGCCTACCCTATTATGCTGATATTTGTGCTTTCTAAGTATGGTATATTAAGCACAGAATTTTTAAAAGTTTTCTTGGTACCTCTTTGCACATTTATAGCAGTAACACTTTTAAGATATTTCCTGAACTTTCAAAGACCTTATGAAAAGTATGATATCAATCCACTTATTAAGAAAGATAAAAAAGGTCAAAGCTTTCCCAGCAGACACAGCGTTAGTATTTTTATTATAGCTATGGCTAATCTTTATATAAATGTATATGCAGGTGTTACTTTCTTGGGATTAGGACTAATCATTTGTGTAACAAGAGTTGTTGCCGGCGTTCACTTTATAAGAGATGTATTAGCACTGTCTCTTATACACATCTCCGAGCCCACGAGACGTAGAGGAAT
>CAMFZJ010000049.1 GCA_946004305.1 uncultured Clostridia bacterium
TTATTTTAAGAAGTAATGCGGCAATCTCATCCTCAATTTTAGAACGCTCCATATTTGTAAGCTGTCCCAGACGCATTTGTACTATTGCCTGAGCCTGTACCTCGTCCAGAGAGAAACGCTCCATTAAGTTTGCTTTTGCAGTAGCAGTATCCTTACTGTTGCGGATAATTTTAATAACCTCATCAATGTTATCAATTGCGATTTTTAAGCCCTCTAAAATGTGACAGCGTTCCTGTGCTTTTTTAAGGTCAAACTCTGTTCTGCGCTTAATAACATCAACCTGAAAATCTATATAGTGCTGTAAACATTCTTTTAGTGTAAGGATTTTCGGCTCGCCGTTTACAATGGCAAGCATAATTGCACCGAAAGTTGTCTGCAACTGTGTATATGAGAACAACTGATTAAGTACAATCTGCGGTGAAGCATCTCTGCGAATGTCAATTTCTACGTGCATACCGTTTCTGTCGGAATGGTCCTCAATATTTGTAATTCCTTCGATTCTCTTATCCTTAACTAAATCTGCAATATGCTCGATTAATCTTGCTTTGTTTACACCGTAAGGAAGCTCTGTAACTATAATTTTAAATCTGCCGTTTTTAGCCTCAACTATTTCAGTTTTTGCACGAACAATGATTTTTCCTCTGCCTGTGCTGTAGGCTGCACGAATACCGCTTCTGCCCATAATCATACCCCCTGTGGGGAAGTCAGGACCGGGCATACATTCCATTAACTCCGGAACCTCTGCATCAGGGTTGTCAATAAGGAGATTCATTGCGTCAACTACCTCACCCAAATTGTGGGGAGGAATGTTTGTTGCCATACCTACGGCAATACCGTTACTTCCGTTTACAAGCAGATTTGGAAAACGGCTTGGAAGTACAGTCGGCTCTTCAAGTCTGTCATCAAAGTTTGGAATAAAGTCAACTGTTTTTTTATCAATATCTGTGAGCATTTCTGTAGAAATTTTGCTCATTCTTGCTTCTGTATATCTGTAAGCAGCCGGCGGGTCGCCGTCAACTGAACCAAAGTTTCCGTGGCCGTCAACAAGCATATAACGCATTGAGAAATCCTGAGCCAGTCTTACAAGTGCGTCATAAACAGATGCGTCACCGTGTGGATGATATGAACCCAGCACAGAACCTACAGTGTCCGCACACTTATGATAAGGCTTGTTAGGCTCAAGACCTTTCTCGTACATTGTATATAAAATTCTTCTGTGAACAGGCTTAAGACCGTCCCTTACATCAGGCAAGGCACGGCTTACAATTACAGACATTGAGTAATCAAGGAAGGATTGTTTCATTTCCTTTTCTATATCAACGTCTATAATTTTACCGCCTGTTTCCATAATCTCGTTATCCATATTTTTCACCTCAAAATTCCCTGTTTCTCTTATAAAGTACCTTTAATCTTTTCGTATAATTCAGGCATACGCTTTTTTATTGAACAGGGCTTGAAGGTTTTGCTGTCAACAAAGCCGTGCTCTGTAGTACCGTAGCCTATCTCTGTTTCTGTGCCGTCATCGTTTAGCCTGCATATTTTGTAGCTGAAAAGGATATGGGCAGGCTTTAATTCTATTACCCATGTCCTCACAAGCAGCTTGTCCTCATATTTTGCAGGATAACCAAAGTGACAGCTCAGGTTAATAAGAGGCATCATAACACCTGAATTTTCCATATCTCTGTAATGACAGCCGTATAGCTGAATATAATCAGTTCTGCCGATTTCATACCACACAGGATAGTTTGAGTGGTGAACAATTCCCATTTTGTCGGTTTCCGCATAACGGACAGTTATATATGATTTTGAATGCATAGCTTACACCCTTTATACATCTAGATTTTGAACAAACTTTGCATTTGTTTCAATAAATTCACGTCTTGGCTCAACCTTGTCCCCCATTAATATGCTGAAGGTTTCGTCTGCTGTTTCTGCATCCACCATTTCAACCTTAAGCATAAGTCTTGTTTCAGGGTTCATAGTAGTTTCCCAAAGCTGATCGGAATCCATCTCACCAAGACCTTTATAACGCTGTATGTCGGTTTTGCCCTCTATTGACGCTAAAATTCTGTCACGCTCAATATCAGAATAAGCATATCTGTGCTCTTTGCCTTTTGTAATTCTGTAAAGAGGTGGCTGAGCTATATATACATGGCCCTGTTCAATAAGGGGACGCATAAAGCGGAAGAAGAAGGTAAGTAAAAGTGTACGAATATGCTGACCGTCAACGTCTGCATCCGCCATAATGATTACTTTGTTGTATCTTAGTTTTTCTATGTCAAATTCTTCCCCGATACCTGTTCCCAGAGCTGTGATTACAGGGGTTAGCTTATCGTTACCGTAAATTCTGTCAAGTCTTGCTTTTTCTACGTTCAGCATTTTTCCCCATAAAGGCAGGATAGCCTGAATCCTTCTGTCACGTCCGCCCTTTGCCGAACCTCCCGCAGAGTCACCCTCTACGATGAATATTTCTGTTTCACTGCTGTCCTTTGACTGACAGTCTGCAAGCTTTCCCGGAAGCTGAGCTGATTCAAGAGCCGACTTACGTCTTACACTTTCACGGGCTTTTCTTGCTGCTTCTCTGGCTCTTGCAGAGGCAAGGGCTTTTTCAAATATGGCTTTTGCAACCTGTGGATTTTCCTCAAGGAAAATCGTAAGCTTTTCTGTTACAAGCTTATCAACCATTGTTCTTACTTCTGTGTTACCAAGCTTTGCCTTTGTCTGTCCCTCAAATTGGGCTTCCTTAAGCTTAACGCTGATAATGGCAGTAAGACCTTCTCTGACGTCCTCACCGGAAAGATTTTTATCATTATCTTTCAGCTTGCCGAATTTTCTTGCATAGTCATTCATTACTCTTGTTAATGAACGCTTAAAGCCTTCCTCGTGAGTACCGCCGTCAACAGTATGTATATTATTTGCAAAGGACATCATCATTTCGTTGTAGCTGTCGTTATACTGCATTGCAACCTCAACAGAAATTGTGTCCTCTTTATTTCTTGAGGCAAAGTAAATTACCTCAGGGTGAATAGGGTCAACGTGCTTTTTCTTGTTGATATATTCAACGAAACTGCTGATACCGCCTTCATAGAAAAAGTTTTTCTTCTTTACTTCTTCAAGTCTTTCATCACGAAGCTCAATATGAATACCGGCATTAAGAAAAGCCTGTTCTCTTAGACGCTTTTCCAAAATTTCATATTCATAAACCTGAGTTTCCTTAAATATTTCAGGGTCAGCTTTAAATCTTACCTCTGTACCCTTTTCTGTAGATTTTCCGATTTTTTCAAGGTCGGTTACAATTTTACCTCTTTCGTAACGCTGGAAATAAATATCCTCGCCGTCACAAACCTTTACTTCAACCCACTCTGAAAGTGCGTTTACAACTGATGCGCCAACGCCGTGCAAACCGCCGGAAACCTTATATCCGCCTCCGCCGAATTTACCGCCTGCGTGAAGAACTGTGAATACAACCGTAACAGCCGGCAATCCTGTTTTCTGATTTACACCAACAGGTATTCCTCGTCCGTTATCCTTTACCCTGATAATATCTCCCGGCTCAATTGCAACATCAATTTTAGTACAATAACCTGCCAAAGCTTCGTCAATAGAGTTATCAACAATTTCATATACAAGGTGGTGAAGGCCTCTGGGACCTGTTGAACCTATATACATACCCGGTCTTTTTCTTACTGCTTCAAGACCTTCAAGTACCTGTATTTCGTCAGCGCCGTATTCTCCCTCAACCTTGGTAACTTTTATTTCTTCGTTTTCCAAATTAATAACCTCCCAAATTAATTGTGATTATCCTTTTTCAATTTATGTTTAACAGATTTTTTAACCTTTATATTTTTTATTTCTGTGCTTTCAATTGTTTTTGTTTCTATGTACTTTTCAGCTTCACCTTTAATTTTCCTGTAGCTTACAAAAAAGGGTGAAACTAAAAATGCAATAATCACCACAGATACACTTACAATAAACATAGGAACCAAAGCACTGATAATATTTGCTACTAAGTTTATTATAAAAATATTAATTATAACAGATATGAACACTGCAATTAAAATCAGGCATAAATAACCTTTCAATCTGCTTTGAGTAAATTTTCTTTTGCAGTGATAACAGGTGGATTTTTTATTTTTATTCAGTAACACATCTTTATAGCCATAAACTGTATGGCAATAAGGACAAACAGGTAATTTTAACATTTTATTATAGCTTTCTGTTTGCAGTATATTTTGTACCGTCAGGCATTTTTTTCTTTTTAGGTACTGCTATTTTTATATCTTCATCTTCTCTTGTTTCTTCATATGAATGTGGATAAGCTTGCTTTTGATGATGAACTACCTTGTGCAAAGGCTCATCTGATGAAGAAGCGTGAGCCTGACTTACGTTTTCTATTATAGGTACTACCTGCTCTTCATTTGTTTTTCTTGAATTTGGAGCAGATTCCTCTTCAATATTTTTTATTAAACGGTCAACCCTGCTGTCAACTATTGTTTCTTCTTGTTTTTCAGCTGTATCTTCAAGGGACATTGATGAGTGCATATTTTTCCTACGCTTAATTTCATCAAATGCTTCACGGTTAAATACATATTTTTCTTGATTTTCTTCCGGAATAATATCTTCCGAAGAATGTTTTTTTCCTTTATCCATATATTCCTTTATAGGCGCAACCGTAATCATAAAAGGGGTAATAAAATAATATACAATTAAAATTAAAGCAGTTAATATAACTCCAAAAAAGTTGTTTGCCATATTAAGTATTGTGCACCAGGCTATTATAAACAAAATCGTAAATAAAAATACCGCAACAAATGACGCTAACAGCGCTGAGCTAAGCTTTACTTTTGCTCTTTTTTTACATCTGGTACATTCGTATGTACCTTGCTTTTTTATATGGAATAATGTTGTATATGGTATTCTTCTTCCACAGTAAGGACAATTAATTTTCATATACATACCTCTTTTTTAATTTATTGTTTTATAGTGATTGCTGTTAATTCTTTTAAGCAAGGTCTGACTTGAAATCTGACTTATGTATACAACATAGTCGTTATTTTCAATACAGACTATAAAAGATTTAGGAAGCTCGTAGGATACGTTTACTACCTTACTGTTTTTTTCAGCCTGAGAGAGAAATTCTCTTGTGCTTTTTGAAACCGTAGTAAAATCCATATCAAAAATACCCAGTATTTCTTCTGTTCTGATAACAGTTTTTTCTCCTAAATGAAGATACATTTATTGTATTCTGCCTTCCTTTACATAAAAGTACTTTACTTTTTCAAAATGCTTTTTATTTTCAAATTCACAGCAGGTTATAAAAACCTGATATTCACTTATTTTACTCAACAAAAATTCCTGCCTTTTAACATCAAGCTCAGAGAGAACGTCATCCAAAAGAACAACGGGATTTTCTCCTGTTAGCTCCTTTAATACCTTTGCCTCTGCAAGCTTTAAGGAAAGTACCGCACTTCTCTGCTGACCTTGGGATGCAAATATTTTTGCTTTTTTATTATTAATTATAATTTCAAAATCATCTCTGTGAGGACCTACGTTAGTATAACCTGTATAAAAATCCTCTTTCAGAGATTTTTTTAATGCGTCAAGTAATTTTTTATTTATTTCTTCTATACTGTCACCGATTTGTGCACCGCAGCTTGAAATATATATCAGATTAAGCTCTTCTTTATTATCGGAAATTCCCCTGTGATATTTCTTTGCATATTCTGTAAGCCTTTTAATATATTCAAGTCTGTAATAAGTAATCTGCGCTCCCATATTACACAGAATATCATCCCATATTTCAATGGTTGTTTTTAATTCAGGATGCTTATTTATATCCTTTAACAATGCATTGCGCTGGTTTAAAATCTTGCTATATTTTGATATTAATACTGCATTTCTTAATTTTTCTCTGCATATTGCACTGTCAATGAATTTTCTTCTTCCGGAAGGTCCTCTTTTTATTAGGGTTAAATCTTCCGGAGAAAATATTACAGCAATATATTTTTCAATCAGGGCAGTAGTAGAAGGCTTTTTCACTCCGTTTATACGGACCTCTCTTTTATTGCCTTTGAAAATAATTTCTGCTGTCTGCTCCCTTTGTTGTGCAAAAAACTTTATATTAAGCTTTGCAAAGCTTTTTTCAAAATTTATAAATTCAATATCCTTTGCCCCTCGGAAGCTGTGACCTCCGCAGAAAAGCCATAAAGCTTCAAGAAGATTTGTTTTTCCCTGAGCATTATTGCCGTAAATTACGTTGATTTCCTTTGAGGGGCTTATGGAGCTTTTTTCAAGATTTCTGTAGTTTTCAAATTCTAAGCTTAAAACCTGCAAAACCTATTCCCCACCGACAGTTGAAATAACCTTAACTTCTTCATTGCCAAGTCTGGCTCTATCTCCGTTTCTCATTTTTTTACCGCGCATTGTGCATATCTCATCATTTACAAAAACTTCACCGTTCTGAATATAAACCTTAGCTTGTCCGCCGGTTTCACAAAGACCGCTTAATTTCAGAAGATCCTGAAGCTTTATAAACTCCGTATTTATTTTTATTGTATTATCAGACATTTGAAAGCCTCATCGGTACTACAAGATTGATAAAGCTGTCACCCTTCACCGGCGTAATAATCATTGGTGACAAACCGCCGTTGATTATAATTTTTACTTCATCACTGTCGATATTCTTTAATGCGTCAAGTAAAAATCTGTTGTTAAAGCCGATAGTTACTTCTTCACCGATTATGGGAGCTGAAACTGTATCGTTGGCTTTACCGATTGCTGATGAACAGGATAATCTTATTTCATCATTTATAAATTCACACTTAACAGGGCTTTTAATTTTATCGCCGTTGAGAAGTGACATACGGTCAACTGCATTAATTACTTTTCTCGTATTAACTACAACCTCAGTTTTCTTTTCCTTAGGGATTGTTGAATTATAATCAAGGAAGGTTCCCTCAATAAGTCTTGAAATAACTGAATAGTTATTTATCTTAAACATAATATGGCGCATACCTACTATTATGTTTACTTTTTCTTCATCTGATGTAATAAGCTTAAGTACCTCCTGCTGAGTTTTTCCCGGTACTACAAACTGTGTATTTATTTCTGTATCAATAGATTCCTGACGAATAGCCATTCTGAATCCGTCAACTGCAACTATTTTGAAAAGATTGTTTGAAATTTCAAAGAGTGAACCTGTATAAATAGGCTTCTGCATATTATCAGAAACTGCATATACAGTCTGTCTTATCATTTCTTTAAGAATTTCCCCTTTAATTTCAATGGAATCTGTTTCCTCAAAGGTGGGTAGATCCGGATATTCAACAGAGGACATACCTACAATTTGATAATCTGCCTGACCGCTTGTAATGTATGTTATCATTCTTTCGTCAGTTTCAATACATACAACTTCCTCGGGAAGCTTTCTTACAATTTCTGAGAAAAGCTTTGCACTTACAACAATTTCACCCTCCTGATGAATAGTAGCGTCAATTGTTGTTGTGATACCGATTTCAAGGTCATAGCCTGAAATTGAAAGCTTTTCACCGTAGGCTTTAATCAAAATACCTTCAAGGGCAGGAATTGATGATTTATTTGAAACTGCTCTTGAAACATTTAAAACTGCTTCTGAAAGTTCAGTTCTTAAAATACTTATTTTCATTATTCTCTTATTCTCTCCTTATATTTTTGTCAGTAATTTTATTTTGCCGGAATATTATTTTCTAAGCTGAAAATAATATAATAATATATATATTTCTTAGTAGTGTTAGTAGGGGGTGTGGAAATGTTGAAAATCTCAAAAATCCCCATAATTATACAAAAAACAGTTAAAAAGTTTTCCAAGCCTTAATGTGGATAAAGTGGAAAAATTTTTATACTTTAAAAAGTTATTAACAATAGGCGGAAAATTAAATGTTAAAAGTTGAAAAAATTGTTGAAAATTAATTACTGCAATTTTTAATAATATCTTCAACAATTACACGAAGATTGGAGTCTTTTTTAATTTTCTTTGTTGTTGTGTCAATTGCATATTTAATTGTTGAGTGATCTCTTCCTCCAAACTCCTTGCCTATACTATCCTGAGTCAGGTTTGTCATTTTGTTGATAATATAAATTGCAACCTGTCTGGGACCGCTTATGTAAGCACTTCTGTTGTTGGAGCTTCTAAGCTCATCTTCCGATACATTAAAGGTTCTTGAAACTTCCTCTATTATTTTTTCAACAGTAACTTCAGGAGGGGTGTCGTTATTCATAACGTCTGCAATAATATTCTGAACAGATTTAATCGAGGGTTTTTCACCTTCAATATTACTTTTTGCTTTGATTTTTTTAACTGTTCCCTCAAGCTGACGAATATTATTTTTAAGATTGCTTGCAATATATTCACATACGTCATTGGGAATTTCAATATTCATCAATTCCGCTTTACGTTTGATAATTGCAATTCTTGTTTCAAGGTCAGGCATTTGAATATCAGCAATAAGTCCCATTTCAAAACGGTTTCTCAGTCTGTCTGTAAGAGATTTAATCTCCTTTGGAGGACGGTCTGAAACCAAGACTATCTGCTTTTTAGATTCATAAAGGGCGTTGAAGGTATGGAAAAATTCTTCCTGAATACCCTCCTTGCCTCCGATAAACTGAACGTCATCAAGGAGAAGTACATCTACATAACGGTATTTTTCTCTGAATTTATCCATTCTGTTCATGTGGAGAGATTCTACCATTTCATTGGTAAAGTCCTCGCCGTTTACATAGCAGATTTTCTTTTCAGCGTCATTTTTCTTAATTTCATTCCCTATAGCGCACAGAAGATGAGTTTTTCCAAGGCCTGAGTTTCCGTAAAGGAAAAGAGGGTTGTAGGCATTTGAAGGATTTTGTGCTACAGCTAAAGAGGCGGCGTGGGCAAATTTATTGGAATTACCTACGATAAAGGTTTCAAAGGTGTATTCGTATCCTTTGTCAACAATTTCCTCTTCCTTATTATTTTTAACTTCTTCTTCCTTAACTGTAAAGATGATTTCAATATTTGTACCGAAAACAGCTTCAAAAGCTTCTTTCATTAGATTTTTGTAACAGCGGTCAAGGGTTTGTTTGTGAAAATCATTTGGAACAAGAAGATAGGCTTGACTTTTGTCAAAATCTATACTTAATGGTTTGATTCTGCTTATCCAGGTAGTATATGCAACGTCAGTTATATTTTTTCTGCAATAACCGCATATTACTTCCCAGGCTTCGTTAAATGCTTCCATTTTTTATATCCTTCCTTAGAAAATTTAACTTAAAATACATAGTATTTTAAGAATAACGAAATTACTCCATAGTATAACTCTGTCTCTTATACACATCTGACGCTGCCGACGATACTCCTTGT
>CAMFZJ010000050.1 GCA_946004305.1 uncultured Clostridia bacterium
AGATCTACACAAGGAGTATCGTCGGCAGCGTCCAGATGTGTATAAGAGACAGGAATATTATTGAACACCAAAAATGAGCCAAATAACAGTCCGATAGGTACGGCACTTATATAAAAGTTTACAGTACTACTTAGTTTTGGGGTTAATAACTTACAGGAAAAGGTTACAAATGCTGCTGCCTGTATAATGTAAAACACATAATTAATTAAAGTAAAAGTTAAGCTACCCATATTATACCCCATTTATTCTGAGGAACTTTTCCTTAACAAGTTTAATTCTTTTTCTGCTGATTGGTATTCTCTCGCCACCCTCTAAGGTTATATCCTTATCGCCTATATATTCAATAAATCTTAGATTAACAATGAATCCTAAATGACATCTTATAAAACCCGAATCCATAAGTTCCTTTTCTATATCGGAAATTTTGTACCTTTTGGTGTAGTTCCCGTGGCGTGTATGAATAATAATGTCATTCGACTGATTTTCTATATACAGTATATCATCATATAAAAGCTTTACTATTCCTTTCTCACGCTTTACTATAATAGCTTTTGAGGAAGTATCTTTACTTGTAAGCTTCTGCATTATAATACTTAAATCCTCTTTAAGGTGCATTTTTCTTATAAAACCAATGGCATTTGTTTCGTTATAAGCATCAAAAACAAGGGATTCCTTTGCTGTTACAAATACAATATTAGCTCCGAGAAGAAGTTTGTTTTTAGAAAGCTCTATTCCCGTCATCTGCGGCATTTCAATATCGAGAAAAAGCAGGTCAAATTCACTCTTGGAGTTAATAAAATTCAATGGATTATTATAAGATTCAACAGACTCGACAAAATCTCCATATTCATTTACTAAGACGTTTTTCAGCCTTTCCAATGAATTATTATCATCGTCTACAATTACAATTTTCATTATACTTCCCCATTTAAAGATATTTCTATACCTAAACGGCAACGAAAGGTATTTTATTATACATGGCGTACCAATAAGCTGTAGAATAATTCTCACCTTTTATTGTGCAGTTATTAAGAAACTCATGACCGGTTTGGCCGCCTGCACTCCACAATCCTACTGCGTTTACTCCAATTACCGTTACTGTAGCAGGTATAGTAATCTTACTAATTGATGTTGAACAAAAAGCTTCTTTACCAATAAAAGTAAGGTTTTTTGACAAGGTTACATTTGAAAGATACCTGCTGAAATAAAAGGCAGCGTTCCCTATTTTATTAACATTATCATACATTTTCACAGACTTCAGCATACTCCTGCAAAAGGCTCTGTTTTCTATTCTTGTTATACTGATAGGTACTGTGTATGTGCTGTTTGATTTACATCTGGGATAAGAATACAGAACTGTTGCTTTCTTATTAAATAATACTCCGTCCTTTGAAGAATATTTCTTATTATTCTTATCAACCTTTATTTCCTGCAAATATTCAAGCTCATCTACATAGGTAGATTCTATTACTTTAACAGTTGAAGGAATATTTATTTTTTTAACCTTTGCAAAAGAATTTGAAAAATTATTTAAGGATTTTATTGCAGTAACCTTTTTGTTCTTTATTTTGCTTGGAATGTTTATTGTACTGCTTGACCAGTTATACTTCTCAATCTGAATAGTTCCGTCATTTCTGATTGTATAATCAAATTCTTTTCCGGGTTTAGTAACTGTTATTCTACACGTTGCACTAATATTAGGATTTGAACGTAGGGTTGCGATTATGGAACAGCTTCCGAAGCCCTGCAATACAACCTTTCCGTAGCTATTCACTTTTGCAACACTATTATTTGTGCTTGTCCAAATAACGTCATAATTTACAGGGAAGCCCGGTGATACTGATGCCGTAAGCATAATTGACTTTAAGCCTGTAGCATGATAATAAGATTTATTAAGTGTTATTCTCACAGGTTTTACAGCTGACATTGAATTGTCAGAGAATCCGGATGCAATATCATTAAAATATTTATCATAACGGTATAGCTTAAGAGAGCTAACCGGAGATAATATACTGTTATTGAAATCTTCATCAAAATGACTTAGATAACAGGCAGCCGAGTATATTGATTCATAAAATCTATCGGAATAAAACTCCGGCGAGTCCTCGTAGATACCCTTTTTTACTCCACGCTTTATGTAGTTTTTTACAGCAGAAAAATATACTTTTCCGTCACATACGTCGCTTTTGAATTGTTCCCAGCTTTTCCCGTTATTATTTGTAATTTCAGAGCCTTTTTTACAGAAATCGGAAGGGTTAAACATTGTGGTATTATCAAACTTTTTATTTGAAAGATTCAAAGCTTTAGTCGGAACCATAATTCTATGGGCGTACAAATCACCGATAAGATGCATAGTTACTCCAAGGGTTATATACTTGCATCTTTCCCCCTCTGTTTGGCTTGGGTCTGTAACGATATAATTAGAAATGATAATTTTTTTCATTATATCAGACAATTGAGTAAACACAGAATTGTTTAAAATTTTGTCACTAAAGCTACTTCTTGCTACCACATCTGCATAATTAGCATCGGCAACAATATCATTTCCGTTTTTGTGTTTTGAAATTTCCTTGGCAAATAAGAAAAGATATTTCAAATTAGCAATATAGTTACCGCTGCCGTGAAATGCGCTGCAGGGGTTATTTCCGGAATTTCTCCAGTCTATATCACATTTTTGGGAAAATTCATTTACAACGCTTATGTACTTTTGTGGAACCTTATTTCCTGAAAGCACATTTGCTCTGGTAAAAATCAATCCGTGGGTATTATAATCACCTGCATCATCACCGTTATACCACATATTACGATTTTCATTTACAGAATTACAAGTTCCCCATGAAAAAGGAGCAAGGTTAATTTTAGTCATAGACTTTTTATACATTTGCTTCTCTGTAGAAATAGAAACAGGAGTTGACAGTATCTCTTTTACAGCTGTCGGAAAAGCACAAAATACATTAATAATAATGCAAATTGATAGAATAACAGATACAATATTTCTCTTTTGTCTATCCATTTTACTCCTCCTAAACACATATTTGATTTATTATACCATAAAACTTTGCACTTCTCAATAAAAAATCCACCGAAGTGTAAACTTCGGTGGAAAATAAATTTATGAATTATAAACCAAATTAGCCTTCGTAAATCGGTTTTGCAAACTCATTTGCAAGTGGGTCTTCATCGTAGAATAGGAGTGATACACCACTGGCATGGTCATCAATTAATACCCATAGCTCAAGCTGTGTAAAGCCCTTGCAGTCAGCTGACTGAGCAATTGCTGTTGTTCCGTCAGGAGCATTCGAAACGATTACGTTATATGAGTTATCATTGCTTGAACATTCAAAGCTTGTTGAGTACCAACCGTTTTCGTCAAGTTCAAGAGTATCACCGGGCCATGTTTTATTTACACAATAGTTTGTACCACTATCGGCACCATTCTTGCTGCCCCAGAGCCATACGCATGGAACCCATGTCTTATCTCCGTTATGCTTAACATGAAGTTTTACATTTGCTCCGATATAGTCATAGTAGTAGTTGATTTCAGTATTTACACCATAAGCAACCTTTACTGTTTCCTTAGGCATTTTATCTTTATTAAGAACATAACCAAGTGCCGGTGCATAAGTTGATGTATATTCTGAACCAACAAGTGATGTGTATTCAACTGATGAGGCAATCTTATCTGTTGTATCTGTCTTGTAGAAGTTTACAGTAACAGTACCCAAACCTACTGACATACCTGCCAAATGCTTTTGTACCATTGTTACATCGTTAATGTCAACATTTCCGTCATAGTTATAGTCAGCAATTGCCTGTTGAGCTTCTGTAAGTGTAACAGACTTTGCAACTGCTCTCTGAATCAAAGTAGCATCTCTGATGTTAAGCTTTGAATCGTTGTTTAGCTCTTTTGATAATGACTCAGGAATATAGTAACCAAAGTAGTAGTTTACAACCTTGTCTTCTGATGTGTATACGCCTGTTGCCTCACCGTCAACCTTGCTGAGTTCATAATCAGCACCGATTGAACTTGACGGTACAGCATTATAAGTAGAACCAATTGTACCCTTTATTACACGAGAATCAATTAATTCCTTAGTATTCAGGTTGTAAGAATTGATTGTAACCTTTCCTAATTTGCTATGAAGTTTTACAGATTCAAAGCTAGGTTTATCAACTGCAATAACCATTGAACGTGCAGGAATTGTAAAGTTTCCGCCGGATACTGTGTCAAGCTTTGTTACACCTGATTCAACACCGTCAGAAATGATAACCCAATCTTTTGTTTGGTTAGCTAGATTATATTCAACATCGTTGCCTGTGTTGTTTGCTAAAATAGCAAGCTTTGACCACTGGCCGGCTGTTGTATTAGAAATTACCAATGCTAATGTGTTAGAAGAAGTAGTAGACTGACCGTAGAAAGAATAGTTTGCAATGCTATTCTTTGTGTTATCTGAAATAGGAGCAAAATTTTTGCGGATTTCCAATAATCCCTTATAATATGAAACCATATCTGCATTAGACTCAACTAATGACCAGTCAATCATATTCTCTGTAGCCGGTGAAGAATAGCTGTTTTCATCTCCATCTTTTGAACGGCACATTTCCTCACCTGCAAGGAAGAATGTGATACCTTGTGACATTGTAACAAGGCTGGCTGCAAGTCTGTTTTCAGCAAGCAGTTTATCATGTCTGCCACGATAGTATTGAGTTAAACGGTTTGAGGTACATAGTCTGTCCCAAAGTGTTGCGTTGTCGTGACAAGAAGCATATGTTACACACTGCTGAGGTGATTGTGCTGACCATGATGTACTACCGGAGGCATTAATACCAACGTAAATGTTTTTAAAACAAGCTTTATCGCCCTGTACCCAACCCATTTCATCAGCATGGAAAACAGAACCCTTGATAGCGTCACGGATACCGTCATTAAAGAAAGCTACTCTTTCGTCAAGTGATTTAGCGTTAGCCTGAATACCGCCTAAAAGCTTTTCGCCTGTGCAAGTTGTATCAGGATATGTGCAGGTACCGCCTGTCCAACCTTCGCCCCACATTGTGAGTTTTGGGTCAACTTTGTCTAACTCTGCACGAATCATATTCATTGTTTCAACATCCATAATACCCATAAGGTCAAAACGGAAGCCGTCAACATGGTATTCATTTACCCAATAGAGGCAAGACTGAATAACATAGTTTCTGAACATAAGACGCTCTGTAGCAGTTTCATTACCGCAACCGGAGCCGTTTGAATATGTACCGTCTGCTTTCATTCTGTAATAGTAATTTGGAACTGTTGCTTCAAAGCAAGAATCGTAAGAATATGTGTGGTTATAAACAACGTCCATTACTACGGAAATACCGGCATCATGTAAAGCCTTAATCATTTCCTTACACTCTTTAATTCTAACATTACCGTCATATGGGTTTGTAGAATATGAGCCTTCGGGAACATTATAGTTTACAGGGTCATAACCCCAGTTAAACTGTGAATCGGAACCTGTTTCATCAACAGAACCAAAATCATAGAATGGGTTAATCTGTACTGTTGTAATGCCTAATTCCTTAAGGTAATCAATACAAGTAGCTGTTTTGCCCTCGCCGTTGAGTGTTGTACCTGTTTCTGTAAAACCGAGATACTTACCGCGGTTTGCTTCAGAAACACCGGAATTTTTGTCATATGAGAAGTCCTTGATATGTATTTCCCAAACTGAAGATTCTGTGGATTTATCAAGAACAACGTGCTTGTCCTGATCCCAGCCTTCAGGATCTGTTGAGTCAAGGTCACAAACCATTGAACGCTTACCGTTTACACCTGTTGCTACAGAATAAATATCCTGTGTTTCCTTAACAGATGTTTTTGTACCGGTTACGTTTGCGGCTGTGATTGAATATGTATAGTAAGTATTCTTCAGGTCGCCCTCGAGAGTTAAAGACCATACGCCGTTAGTATCGTCAAATACTAAATCGTATGTACCTAGATCCTCGGCACCTTCCTCGTCATCGCTACCTGTCGCAAAACGGTTTAACTTTACTTCAGTAGCTGTCGGAGCCCATACTTTGAAAGTTGTGGACTCGGGTGTGTATGTTGCACCAAGGTCATTTCCATTATAACCATACTTGTCGTCAAGCTCCTGAGAAGCTGCTGATGAAGCAGTTGTAGCAGAAGTTGATGATTTGTCAGTTGTAGCTGCACTAGCTACTACTAATGAAGATGCCATTAGGAGAACACACAGAAGTGTTGACAAAATTCTCTTTGCCATAAATTTTTCCTCCTTAAAAAATATACTTTTAAAAATCCCTTACGGGAATAATTAACTGAGTAAGATTTCTTATATTAATTAATTTCCAGATTTTTCATAAGTCTTTTCTTTTTTCTTACAAAGAAAATTGATACAAAAAGAGCAACAAGTATTCCACCTGCAACCACAAGAATAACAGTAATAGCCATAGGGGTTAAAGAAACAGGAGTATAGATATACAAAACATTTTGTTCCAAAGAATCATACACACCCTTGGAGTTTTCAGAAACTGAATAAAACTCATAGTTTTCAAACTCCAGCTCAGATGTGGAATACTCTTGGTTTCTGTCCCCTGTTTTTGTATCAACCCCAAGTATTTTACCATCAGATGACATATACACAATATTTACCTTGCAAAGCTCATCTTTACTGTCTTTTTTGTTGTAGTAGTAATTTACTGTAACGTCCTTTTCTAAAAATTCTCCGCAGCCGTTATCAGGCAGTTTGTCAAGGTTTAATGTATAACCGTCAATAGAAGGGATACCCGGTGTGATATATTGCTGACCTTGACGATTTGTCATAATCGTATAGTCAGTAATAGCTTTACCGCTGTCATCAACACACATAAATGTTACGCTTGAAAAGTTACCGTCATAGGGCTGGCAATAGAAATTGCAGACTTTTACTGCGTTGCTGAAAGTACCGGTATTGCCGTTCTTTTTAGTAATGTTATAATCAATTCTAACAGAATGGACAGGATTAATATCGAAGCTTTCGCCTGTTTTACCTGTAACAACGTAGCTTTTAAAGATTTCATCATCTTTATAGTAATTGACTATTACCTTTCCCGTGTCTGACTTTGAAGATAAGCTGTTATATGTCAATCTGTCTACAAGAATTGCTGCGGATTTTGCAGGCATTTTCAGAGTTCCGCCTACATTTCCCAAACTTTCCATACCTGCCGTTTTATCATCAGCAAGCTGAACCCAATCGCCGTTTAGCTTTACTAAAGCTTCATTATCACTACTGTTGAAGGCAACGCATACTTTGTTATATAGTGAATCTTTTATTTCATATGCAAGGACACCGTCAGGCATATTTTCTAAATAATTGATATTATTTGCAGTTTCAGAGGTTGAATCTCTGAATGCAGATATATTATCTCTTATTTCAATAAGGCCTTTATAATAAGCCGAAACATCGCCATAGGTTTCAAGGTAAGTCCAGTCTATCTGATTAATTTTAAATCCGGATTTATAGCTGTTTTCGTCACCTTGCTTGGTACGGCAGAACTCCTCACCTGCAAGCATAAAGCTGATACCCTGTGAGGTATATGTTATTGCTCCGGCTAATTTATTCATAGCTACAAGGTCTTTATATCTTGTAGAGTAATTGCCGTCTTTACCTTTTACGGACTTAACAAGCTTATCCCAAAGAGTTAAGTTATCATGACAGGAAGCGTAGGTAACTGTTTGTGTGGGAGCTTTTGCCCAACCTGTTACAGAATCAGCCTGACCTGCAATACCTGTTCGCAGGTTAGCCTTTCTCTCTCCTGACTGGATGAAGCCCTGATCTGCACCGGAGGTACTGCCTTTTAAAGCATCTCTGTATATATCATCAAAAGCACCGATTCTTTGGCTGAGCCGGGACATATTCTTACTGTTTGCAAGAACAGTACCGCTATCGGTTGTAGTTGACAAATCCCATGGCTCGCCATACATTATGAGCTTTTCACCGTTTTCAAGCTTATCAAGTGAGGCTCTTACGGAATTCATTGTATTTACGTCAATCAATCCCATAAGGTCAAAACGGAATCCGTCAATATGATATTCCTTAGCCCAATATGTTACTGAATCAACAATATATTTGCTAACCATTTTTCTCTCTGTGGCAAAATCATTGCCACAGCCGGAACCGTTGGACCAAGTACCGTCACCGTTAATTCGATAATAATAGTTAGGTACAGTTAAATTGAAATTTGAATTTTTGCTCTCAAGAGTGTGATTATATACAACATCCATAATAACGCCAATACCTGCGTTATGGAGGGCTTGAATCATTTTTTTACATTCTTTTATTCTTACACTGCCTTTTTCGGGATTAGAACTGTAAGAACCCTCGGGACAGTTGTAGTTTACCGGGTCATATCCCCAATTGTAGTTTTTGTCATTATTAGATGTATCGCTTTCATCAACTGAGCCAAAATCATAGAAAGGGTTAATCTGCACATAATTAACTCCCAGCTCTTTAAGATAATCAACACAGGTTGACTGAGCCCCTGACAAGCCGTTTACTGTAGTACCTTTTTCGGTAAATGCCATATATTTGCCACGATTTTTCTCGGAAACACCGCTGGTTTTCGATGAGGAAAAATCGGTAATTTGAACTTCCCAGATTTTTGCATCAGTCTGGTTATTTACAATGACGTGCTTATCATTTTCCCAGCCTTTTGGATTGGTAGAGGCAAGGTCAACTACCATACTGCGCTTGCCGTTTACTCCGCAGGCTTTTGCATAAATATCGGTAGTTTCGTAAGTTTTCTTTCCTCTTTTAATAACGTATGTATAATAAATGTTCTTTAAGTCGCCTTTGATTTTTACATACCAAACACCGGTTGACTTGCTTTTCGTCATAGTAGCCATTTTAAAATAGCCTGTATACTTTTTAGTATCTGTACCTGTTTTAAAAAGCTTCACACGGACAGAGTCGGAATTGGGCGCCCACACTTTGAATGTAGTTGAGTTTTTGGAATATACAGCACCTAACTCACCGGAATATGTGGTTTTTTCAAGCTTTTGGGCATAGCTCTGATAATCTGTTTTTGTGGAAGCACTGACACAACTTAAGGATAATGCTGTCAGAAATAATATAACTGATAAAAAAACAGAAACAGATTTATTCATAATATTATTCTTTATCATATACAATTACTCACAATAATACAAATTAACTATACTGATATAATATCAAAATTTATATAACATATATCTGTCTCTTATACACATCTCCGAGCCCACGAGACGTAGAGGA
>CAMFZJ010000051.1 GCA_946004305.1 uncultured Clostridia bacterium
CGGAGATGTGTATAAGAGACAGGTATATATACAAATTATTATATATCCTCAAATATCCGGGAACCACATAGCTTTTTAATATATAAATTGTGTGTAAGAAAACAGATAAATACTACATATTGTGGTAATTTTTATTCATCAAATTTATTCCAAATAAATGTAAAAAAAATATTGACGATTTTTCTTTTTTATACTATAATGCTATATTGCAAGGTTATGTATCCGAAAGGAGGGTACCCTAATGAAAAGAACATATCAGCCTAAAAAATTACACAGAAAAAAAGAACACGGCTTTATGAAAAGAATGTCAACTGCTAACGGCAGAAAGGTTTTAGCAAGAAGAAGAGCTAAAGGTAGAAAAAAGTTGTCATATTAAAATAAGACCACTTTTTCATAGTGGTCTTTATTTTATTGTGCAGGTGGTTTAAATGAGTGAGCTTGTCACTTTAAAAGAAAACAGGGAGTTTCATTATCTTTACAGAAAAGGCAAAAGCTTTGTAAGCCCTGTGCTTGTAACTTATATTGTAAAAAACAGAACTGATAACCTTCGATATGGAATAACCACCGGCAAGAAAATAGGAAATGCTGTAAAGCGTTCTCGTTCTAGAAGAATAATAAGAGCAGCGTTTTCTTCAATTTATCCATCCCTTAAAAAAGGCTACGACATCGTTTTTGTTGCAAGGGGAAAGACCCCGTATGTTAAAAGTGACGATATTAAAAGGGCTATGGAAAGTCATTTTGCCAAAGCAGGATTGCTTGCAGACAAGGACGGAACTTAGGATGAAAAAGATTTTTATCAGATTTATCCGTTTTTATCAAAAGTATATTTCTGTAAATACCAAAGCTCGTTGTAAATACTACCCTACTTGTTCAAATTACGCTATTGAAGCTATTACGGAACACGGAGCTTTTGTGGGTTTTTTTATGGCAGTATGGCGAATACTACGATGTAATCCTTTCTCAAAAGGCGGATATGATCCTGTTCCGCCAAAAAGAAAAAAGGGTAAAAAAGAGAGGTAACTCTTAAATGATGCAAATTTTCGGATTTTTCGGTAGTATCTTAGGATACTTGCTCTGGGGTTTGTTTTACATATTTCAGAACTTCGGAGTTTCAATTATCTTCTTTACAATTATCGTAAAGATTGTTATTTTTCCTTTCTCTGTTAAACAGCAGAAAAGTATGGCGAATACTTCTCGTCTGCAAAAAAAGCAGAGGGAAATTCAAGCAAAATATGCTAATAATAAGCAAAAAATGAATGAAGAAATGCAAAAGCTGTACCAAAAGGAAGGAGTAAGCCCTACAGGCGGATGCCTTACAAGCATAGTTCCTTTTCTTATTATGCTCGGAATTTTCTACAGCGTTGCATATCCTCTTACAAATACATTGCATATCAGCGAACAAACAGTTAATAATGCAATGTCTTATATTAACACTATTCCGGGTTTTTCAATAGGTGCTGTAGGAAACGGTATGTATCAGCAGATTTCTCTTATAGAAGCCCTGAAAAATTCTCCGGAACTTATTTCGCAGCTATTTACAAACAGCGCAGATGTTGCAAATATCAATATGTTTATGAAAGGCTTTAATTTCTTAGGCTTTGATTTGCTTGCATCTCCAAGTACAGAGGGATTCTTATCTATTTATATTCTTATCCCTGTTCTCTGTTTTGTTTCTAACGTAGCTGCTCAGCTGATTACTATGAAAGTAAACGGTACTGCACAGACTCAGCAGGGTTGTATGAAGCTTATGCTTATAGGTATGCCTTTATTCTCTGCTTGGATTGCATATACTGTTCCTGCGGCTGTTGGTTTCTACTGGATTTGTTCTTCAGTATTCAGCTTAATCCAGTCAATTATTATGGGCAAGCTTTTCGGCCCGGCTCAGTTAATTGCCAAAAGCGAGGCTCAGCACGTTGCTCTCCTTGAATTGCAGGAAGCTAAGGCTGAGAAAATTTCAAATTAAATAGTGAAAAATAAAAGAAAATAAATTTTATACAAATACAGAGGTATAATTATGATAAAAGAAGCTATCGGTACAGGCGAAACCGTAATGGAAGCTCTTGCTGACGCCAAGGCTCAGTTAGGTTTAGATGACTTAGATCAGGTTGATTATGAGGTAATTCAGAGAGCTACAAAAAAAGTATTAGGTCTTTTCGGCGGTAACCCTGCTAAGGTTAAGGTTACTGTTGAAATGAACAACACAGCAGATGTTGCAGAGGATTTTCTCAGAAATGTTATTAAGGCTATGAAGCTTTCAAACATTGAGATTACATCTGAGAAAAATGAAGATAGTGCAGTGTTTAATATTGAGGGCGAGGACGTTGGCTTTGTTATCGGCAGACGAGGAGAAACCCTAGACGCTTTGCAGTATCTTACAAGCTTAGTTGCCAACCACGTTGAGAACAGCTACTTTAAGATTACTGTCAACACAGGAAACTACAGAGAAAAAAGAGAAAATACCTTGGAAATTCTTGGCAGAAAGCTTGCTTTCAAAGCTGTTAAGTCCGGAAAGAAATCCTCTCTTGAGCCAATGAATCCTTATGAAAGACGTATTATTCATACAGCAGTTCAGAAGGTTAAGGGAGCTATTTCATGGAGCGAGGGTGAAAATGCTAACCGCCACGTTGTTATCGGCCCCGATCCAAAGGTGAGAAATAACAGAGGTTATAACAACAGAGGCAGAAATTATAACAAAAATAATTCTGCTCCTAAGGCAAATCCTGACCGTAAGCCACTTGACGAGAGCAATGGTTCAGGCTTATATGGCAGAATAGACTGATTATAAGGCGGTTTTATACCGCCTTTTATTTTACCCTATATGAAAGTTCCGGAAAACGGTGGGTAAAAGAAGATTTGAAAATATGGACTTTTCTTCTCGAAATGGGTGTGGAGGCACTCAATTTTGATTTTATGTAAAAATGATAGAAAACGGTCGGGAAAAGAAGATTAGAAAATATGGACTTTACTTCTCGAAACGGGTGTCGAGGCACTCAATTTTGACTTTATAGTTTGATGATGTAAAAAGTCGGGCAAATAGGATTTGTTAATATCAATCTGTCTGCTCGAAATGGGTGTCGAGGCACTCGACAGGGTGATATTATGAAAGCTACTACTATTGCAGCAATTTCGACTGCACAGGGACAAGGCGGAATTGGCGTTATCAGAATAAGCGGTGAAGATGCAATTACAATTGCAGACAAGGTTTTTAAAGGTGTAAGCAATAAAAAGCTTTGTGAGCTAAAAGGATACCAAGGAGCATTTGGCAATATTATCAAAGACGGTGAGGTTATTGACGAGGCTGTGGCTATGGTTTACCGCAGTCCCAAAAGCTACACAGGTGAGGATGTTGTGGAATTGTCCTGTCACGGCGGAATGTTCATTACAAAGGAAGTTTTAAGAGCAGTCTTTGATTCAGGAGCAAAGCCGGCTTTGGCAGGAGAATTTACAAAAAGAGCTTTTCTCAACGGCAAGCTTGACTTAACTGAGGCAGAGGCGGTTATTGACATTATTTCCGCTAAAAGTAAAACTGCTGCAAGGACAGCTCTTTGTGCAAAAAACGGTGCGCTGTGGAAGAAAATAACAGCTATTAAAAATAGGCTTATTACAACTGCCGCACATCTTTCTGCTTGGGCAGATTATCCTGAGGAGGATATTGCAGAAGTAACAGAAGAAGGTCTCAGAGAAGATTTTGAAAGCTGTTTAAAGGATTTTGATAAATTACTTAGTACTTATGATGCAGGACAGACTATCAAAGAAGGAATTGACACTGTTATTGCAGGAAAACCAAATACCGGAAAAAGTACTTTGATGAATTTACTTTCCGGTCAGGATAAAAGCATAGTTACGGAAATTCCCGGAACTACAAGAGATATTATTGAAGAAACTGTTGTTGTGGGGGATGTTATTCTCAGACTCAGCGACACCGCAGGTATTCACGAAACAGGGGACAAGGTTGAAAAAATAGGTGTTGATATTGCTAAGGAAAGGCTTACAAATTGCGGGCTTGTACTGGCAGTATTTGACGGCAGTAAAAGTCTTGATGAAGATGATATAAGTTTAATCGAAAGCATTAAGGATATGCCGGTTATCGGAATAATAAATAAATCAGACCTTGAAAGAAAAATAGATACTGAGTATATTAAAAATAAAATATCAAACATTGTAGAAATTTCTGCAAAAAGCGGAGACGGATACAATGAGCTTGCAGAAATTATAGAAAAAATTGCAGGAACTAAAGACTTTAATCCAAGTGACGGAATAATTGCTAATGAACGTCAGAGAAATGCTCTTGTCAGAGCAAAGACTTCTTTAATTGAAGCTATGGAGGCTCTCAGCTTGGGTATGACCTTTGACGCTGTTACCGTTTCTTTAGAGGAAGCTATTGAAAACCTTTTGGAGCTTACAGGGGAAAGGGTTTCGGAGGTTGTTGTAGATAATGTATTCCATAATTTCTGTGTTGGTAAATAGAGGGTATTATGAATTATAAAGCAGGAAAATTTGATGTTGCAGTAATCGGAGCAGGTCACGCAGGAATTGAAGCCGGACTCGCTGCTGCAAGACTTGGTTGTAAAACCGTACTTTTCACAATTAATATGGACGCTGTGGGAAACTGTCCCTGTAATCCCTCAATTGGCGGTACTGCAAAGGGACACCTTGTACGAGAGATTGACGCTTTAGGCGGAGAAATGGGAAAAACTGCTGATGAGTGCTTTTTGCAAATGAGAATGTTAAACAGGGGAAAAGGCCCTGCTGTTCATTCTTTAAGAGCCCAGATTGACAGAAGAAAATACTCAGACGTTATGAAACACAAGCTTGAATTACAGGAAAACCTTGAACTTCATCAGGCGGAAATTGTGTCAATTAATAAAACAGATGAGGGATATACTGTTGCAACCCGTATGCTGGCGGAATATGATGCAAAAACTGTTATTATTGCAACAGGTACATATTTGGGAGGCAGAATTTTTGTAGGGGAGGTTTCCTACGACAGCGGTCCTGACGGGATTTTTCCTGCAAGCTTTTTAGGTCAGAGCCTGAAGGATTTAGGATTGCCTCTTAGAAGATTTAAAACAGGAACACCTGCAAGAGTTTTAAGAAGCAGTATTGATTTTTCTGAGCTTGAGGTTCAGGAAGGGGATGTTCCGCCGATTCCTTTTTCCTATGATACAGATAACCTTGGAGATAATAAGGTTGTGTGTCACATTAGCTGGACTAATGAAAACACCAAAAATATTATTTTAGATAATATCCACCGTTCACCTTTGTACGGAGGTGAAATTCAGGGTGTAGGCCCTCGTTACTGTCCCAGCCTTGAAGATAAAATTGTAAGATTTAAGGATAAACCAAGACACCAGCTTTTTATCGAGCCTTGCGGCCTTGATACTGAGGAAATGTATTTGCAGGGTATGAGTTCATCATTACCTGAGGAGGTTCAGCTTAAGTTTTATCACACTATTAAAGGTCTTGAAAATGCTGTTATTATGCGACCTGCATATGCAATTGAGTATGACTGTGTTGACCCTACTGAAATGAATGCAACTTTGGAGTTTAAGAGGTTTGAAGGTTTATATGGTGCCGGACAGTTTAACGGAAGCTCCGGCTATGAGGAAGCTGCTGCACAGGGACTTGTTGCAGGCATAAATGCCGCCTTAAAGGTTAAGGGCAAAGAGCCTTTGATTCTTGACAGGGCAAGCTCCTATATAGGTACATTAATTGATGACCTTGTAACAAAGGGTGCAAACGAGCCTTACAGAATGATGACTTCACGAAGTGAATACAGACTTGTGCTAAGACAGGATAACGCTGATGTAAGGCTTACTCCAATTGGCAGAGAAATCGGACTTATCAGCCACAGCAGATGGGAACGCTTTAACAAAAAACAGGAGCTAAAAGCACAGGAAATAAAGAGAATACAAAAGGTTGTTATCTCGCCTACCGAAAAGGTAAACAATATACTTGTTTCACGTGAAACATCAGAGATTACAACTGGTGTAAAGCTGATTGACTTGTTAAGACGTCCACAGCTTGATTATGAAGCCTTAAAGGAAGTTGATACTACAAGACCGGAGCTGGACAGAAATATTTTTGAACAGGTTGAAATAGAAGTAAAGTATCAGGGTTATATTGAAAAACAGCTTAAACAGGTTGAGCAAATGAAAAAGCTTGAGCGTAAAAAGCTTCCTACAGATTTTGACTATACCGAAATTATAGGTTTACGATTGGAAGCTCAGGAAAAGCTTAACAAAATAAAACCCCTTAATATAGGTCAGGCTTCTCGTATTTCAGGTGTTTCACCGGCAGACATTAATGTGCTGTTAATTTGGCTTTCACAAAGAAATGATAAATAAGTAAAGAGAAAATTATGGAAATGAAAGATTACTTAGTTAAAAATCTTGCTGAAATGGGTATAGAGCTTACGGAAATTCAGCTTGAACAATTTAATAAATACTATGAGTTACTCATAGAATGGAACAAAAAAATCAATCTTACCCGAATCACAGAGCCTGAAGAGGTGGCTGTAAAGCATTTTGCAGACAGCCTTTCTCTTTTGGATTGCTATGAAATTCCTCAGGGTGCTAAGGTTATTGACGTAGGTACTGGAGCAGGATTTCCCGGAATACCTTTGAAAATTGCCTGCCCTGATATTAAGCTTACATTACTTGACAGTCTTAACAAAAGGCTTATCTTTCTTGAGGAAGTGTGTGACAGCTTAGGTATAGAGGCGGATATTGTACACCTTAGAGCAGAAGAAGGTGGCAGAAAGCCTCAGCTAAGAGAAAACTTTGATATAGCTGTGTCCAGAGCTGTAGCAAGGCTGAATGTATTAAGCGAGTATTGCCTGCCTTATGTTAAAAAGGGCGGTGATTTCATAGCGATGAAAGGTCCTGATCCTCAGGAGGAAATATCCGAGGGAGAGATTGCTATAGAAAAGCTGGGAGGTAAAATAGATCAGGTTGTAGAATTTTACCTGCCTGATGACAGCGGAAGAACGATTGTAATTGTAGGCAAGGATAAAAACACACCTAAGCAATACCCTCGCCAAGGTACAAAAATAAAAGATAAACCTATCAGGTAAACATAAAAGGCTGATAATAAAAAGAGGTCGGGTAGAAAAGTTCGCTCTTGTGCAACTTCTCTACCCGATTTTTATTTATGAATTATTATATATTTTTAATGTAATATTCTTTTCCTTTATAGGATATTAATCTCCAGTTTTTCTTTGAGCCTGACAAAACTCTTGAAATCTGTTTTACCTTTGTGCCGGCTTTAAAGGTTCCTTTGTAATACTTAGCTTTTGTGCTTGGTTTTGTATAGCATTTTACACCGTAGCCCAGCTTTAATGTAACATATTTTGATGCGTAGGGGAGATTAATATCTTTATTTTTGACATAACCTTTAACGCCGTTTACACTAACCTTTGACCATCCGCAGAATGCGTCATTTAAAAAGCTAACCGTTGAGCCTTTTTTGATAGTAAGCTTCTTCTTGCTTCCGTTTCCGTATTCGTCAACAAATCTTTTACTCCAAAGCTCTGTATCTCTCTTAACTGTAAGCTTTTTATGCTTGCTTCCTGATTTTAAATCGGGGTTAGGGTCAATAGCATAAATCTTTTTCTTAACAGTTCTTCTTAAATCATTCATTGTTAAGCCAAATTTCTTTAGCCAATGGTCAATATCTCCGTGAGCGCTTGCGTAGCCTTTAGCATTTGCCCCTGCGTGGCTGTCAACCTGTTTGTAGGAAAGACAGTATTTCAGACAAAGGTATGCACAGAAATCCGTAGCTTCCTCATAAATTCTGTTAAAATGGTATCTGCTTGTTAAGTTATCCTCGCAACATTCAAACTGAATATATCCGGGATTGTAGTTAAAAGAACCCTTGGAACCACCGCCACAGCCCCATGCTGCCATTTCAAAAGGCAATGTCTGATATGTTGCTACCTTGCCGTTACTATCAATTCCTACAAAACCGTGTACGCAAACCTCTCTGCCGCCCGGCTTTGGAACATTCCAGTTTGGTATAAAACTGCGAAGTCTAGGAGTTACTGCCCCTGTTGAATGTACAATAATTCCCTTAGGGTCAATTGCGGTACATTCTTTGTAGCAATTGTTGTTTGTAAAAATGTATTTATTCAGCTTGAAATCGGTAACATTAATTTTAAACTGCTTTGAAATTACACGGCTTCCGTCAGTTGCTTTAGCGTAAATATAGCAGGTGCCCACTTTTTTTGGGGTTACAACACCTTTGCTGTTTATTGTTGCAATTTTTTTGTTGGTGGTGTACCATTTAAGCTTGCCGTTTGTAGGATTTGAGGGGTTAAGTTTATATTCAGGAGTATATTTTTCACCTTTTGTTATGACGTCGTGTGTTTCAGCGAATGAAATTTCACTTATCATCATATAAAATGTTCGCAGATGCTTTTTTGCATATTTATATGCAGTAGAGTTTTTAAAAGCCTTTATCTTCGTAGTAGGTGGGATTGTTTCCTGTCCGCCTTTGATTGTTGTATTTGGGTTCATAAACTTTAAGGTTTTAACTCCGCTGTTTTCAAAGGCGCCTTTGTTTATGAGCTTAATGTTTTTTTCAAGTATAAGACTTGAGAGATTATATGTGTTCAGAAAAGCACTTTCACCTATAGTTGACAAGCTTTCAGATAAATAAATCTCCTTCATTTTTGTGAGATTTGCAAAGGAGTAGCTACCTACGGTTTTTAAATTGTAAGCGTCCAGCAGATTTACGGAAGTAATCTTCTCTGCAAAATATGACCAAGGAGCAGGATTTTCCTTAGTATAGCCGAAAATTTCTGTACCACTGCCCTTGATAGTCAAAGTCCCGCTGTTTTCATTAAAGCTATAGCTTAGGTTATTGCCTGCCAAACCCTTGTAGCTTATGACAGGTTCTGTTGGCTCGGGATTAGTTGGCTGTGTGGACTCTGTGGGCAACTCGGTTGACGGCTCAGTAGATTCTGTTGTTTCAATTTGTGAAACATCTGTAGCCACAGTAGTAGTTTCCGTTGCAAATGCTGTTGGAATACCTGTAAAAGCAAAGGAAAATGCCAGCAGTATTCCGGTAAATTTCAAATAACTTTTATTTTTCATAATATACCTCCCTAATATTTTTATATTTTATCACAAAAACTTACTAAAATAAACC
>CAMFZJ010000052.1 GCA_946004305.1 uncultured Clostridia bacterium
AGATACCACGGTATGAGTTCAACCTTGTCACAGCTTTATGATGACGGTCTTATGGAAGCTCGTTCTGTTGAACAAACCTCTGTATTTGAAGCAGCTCAGCAGTTCGCAAGAATCGAGGGTATTCTTCCTGCGCCTGAAAGCAGTCACGCTATTAAGGTTGCTATTGATGAAGCGCTTAAGTGCAAGGAAACCGGTGAGGAAAAGACTATTGTATTCGGTCTTACCGGTACAGGCTACTTTGATATGGTTGCTTACGGAAAGTACAACGATGGTGAAATGTCCGACTATATTCCTACTGACGAGGAATTGGCTAAAGGTTTTGCCGGTCTTCCGAAAGTTGATAAATAATGCTATTTATGAAAGTACCTCCATTGGTGATTTACCAATGGAGGTTTTTTTTATTCTACGGATTTCAGGCTTTCTACCATATTTACATTCTTCATTTTGAAATACATTATAAAGTTTACTACTAAAGAAAATAATGCTGTCAAAAGTGTTGCCCAAAGGTAGCTTACCCAATGTATGGTCCTGCCGAACTGTACATTATCCAACTCTACGGTGGATACAATCCAACCTGACAGAAATGTACCCATAAGTAATCCCAGCAATATGCCTAATATTACAAGGGCAATGTTCTCCCTGTATATAAATGCACTGGTTTCCAAATTATTAAAGCCCAGCACCTTTATCGTTGCTATCTCTCTTATTCTCTCGGCAATATTGATATTTGTTAAATTATAAAGCACTACAAAGGCTAATGCTCCTGCACACAATATCATAATAAATACTACCATATTAAGAGATTTTAGCATATCGTTTAGCTCATCTACAGAGCTTTGAATAAATGATACTGCTGATACATCAGCACGCTTTAGTATCATATTACCAAAATCAGACTGAGTTTTATAAACATCCTTTAGCTCTACAAAAACTGTTGAATAATCAATTTTTCCAAAGCTCTTTTCATAAAGAGCAGGGGTCATATAAATATAGTGGCCTACATACTGTTCGCTGATTCCTGAAATTTTCAATGACTTTTCAACATCATCAACTGCAACCTTAATACTGTCCCCTACTCCTACATTTAAAAGCTTTGACATTTTCTCTGTGATTATTACGCTGTTGTCGCTAAACTCTAACGGTGTATGCTTTTCACGGGTACGCAGGTTTACCAGTTTGCTGAACTCTTTAAGATTTTGAGGAACACAGATATTCAATGAATCAATATAGCTTTTGGGGGATTTTGCTTCACCGTCAATAAAGGCTACAACTGCACTTGAGTTTACATTCTTAAATTCGCTGATTTCAGTATTCAAGTTTGATATTTCCTCTGTGCTGTCAGTATCAGCAACTACTACAGCGTTATATGAATAAATCTCGTCAAACTGTATAGAAGCTATTGCGTTTAAGGAGTCCTGTAAACCAAAGGCTGCAACTATCAGGGCTGTACATCCTGCAACTCCAAGGACAGTCATAAACATTCTGCTTTTGTATCTGAAGATATTTCTTGCAGTTACCTTTGATGTAAAGCTGAAACGGCTCCATAAAGGTTCTACTTTTTCAAGTAAAATACGCTTGCCTGACTTAGGACCTTTTGGTCTCATAAGCTGTGCAGGGATATAGCCTAATGCTTTGTAGCAGGCAAATGCAGTTACAACTGTTGTACATAACAGGGCAACCGCAACATTTATTATTATGGAAGCTACATCAGGAACAATAGTAATATCGTCCATATTGTACATCATTTTATATGCATTATATATAATTTTCGGAAGAATACTTACTCCTAATGTTATTCCCACAGCTGAGCCAATTACTGCCGCTGATGTGGAATAAACAAGGAATTTTCCCACTATGGAAGCGTTAGAATAACCAAGTGCCTTGAATGTGCCTATTTCTGTTCTCTTTTCGTCAATAAGTCTTGTCATTGTTGTAAGGCAGACCAATAGGGCTACTAACAGGAAGAATACCGGGAACACTGCAGCTACAGCGTCAACCCTGCCTGTATTATCTTTAAATCCCCCATATCCCGGGTTATCCTCTCTTGTGAATACATACCACTTTGGCTTTTCAACTTGGTCAAGCTTTTTCTGTGCTTTATTAAGCTTCTTTTCTGCCTTTGAGAGCTTTTTGTTTATTTTAGCTTTTGAATCCTTATAGTCTTTTTTGCCCTGATTAAGCTCTTCTAAACCTGATTTTGCTTTTTCTTCCAACCGACTTTCGGCACTGCTTAGTTCGCTTTCTTTTGATTTTAGAAGCTTATAGGCATCATCAAGCTTTTTCTTTTCCTGAACCTTGGTTTTTTCCAGCTTTGCTTTTCCTTCTTTAAGCTGTATTTTAGCTGTTTCTAATTTCTTTTTGTTTTTATCTAATAGGGCTTTAGATTTTATCAGCTCTTTCTTTGCATCTGACAGCGTTGTTTTGCCTGTTTCAATTCCGGATGTTATTTCGGCTACGGCCTTTTCAAGTGCGGTTTTCTTAGGGGTAAGCTGATTTTTCTGGGCGGTTAATACCGCAATAGTACCCGGGTCAGCAGTTACTTTCAAAGCTTGTTCTACAGAATCAAGCAAGCCTTGTATATCAGCTAGGGAGCCTTGAACCTTCTTAAGCTTTTCTTCTAATTCAGGTTTAGTTACTTTATAAAATTCATCATATGATTTATTGTATTCTTTTTCACCTTTTTTGTACTTTTTAAGCCCCGAATTATATTGCTTTATACCCTTATCATATTCTTTCTGGGATTTTTTAAGCATTTTTTCCGCTTTTGCAATTTCTTCTTCATATTTTTCTTTGCCTGAATAATACTCAGCATAACCATTTTTAAGCTGAATTTGACCTGAGCTGATTTTTTGACGGGCTTCGTTAATTTGAGAATAGTACTCTTTTTCTGCTTCATCAAGCTTTTTCTTTGCATCACTAAGCTTTTCTTCCGCCTCTTTTTTACTGTCCTGAAACTCCTGTTTTTTCTCGTTAAGAGTGTTCTGTGCCTCATCAATATTTTCAATCTTGAATATCTTTGACTGAGTTTTTCCCACCTTTACAAGCTTTGTTTTGAAACTGTCAATATTACTAAGGTATTCGTCATTTACCGTTTCACCCTTTGAGTACTTTGTTTTAACATATATTTCTGTAAAACGCTCTGTTTTAAAGGAGCTTTTATGAACATACATAAAGGCGTCAAGAGAGCCGTCACCTACAGTTGTACTTCCGCGCTCGTAGGACACATACATAGGTGACCTTACCACACCTACAACCTTGTATTCAAAGGTAGAAAGCAAATCAGACGAATTACTTTCTTCTGAATTTTTATTTACCTTTATTGTTTCGCCGATTTCAGGTGAAGTACCTGAAAAGTTCCCGTCTTCAACTACTATTTCACCTTTTTTTCGGGGAAGTTTTCCCTCTACTAAGGTAAGCTCGTTAAGGATGTCGTGCACTGCTATAAGGCGAACCTCGTGTGCAGAGTTGTGATAATCAGACAATACATCAGCAAAATAGCCTGCCTCTGCGTAAGTTACCTCATCTAAATTCTTCACAGCGTCAAGGTCACTTGTTTCAAAGCCTACATTGGAAACAAGCCTGTAATCCATAAGATTAGTGCGCTGATAATAATTGTCAGCCATATGCACCATTGAGGGTGCTGTTGCTTTGATACCACAGTAAAAACCACAGCTTAAAGCAATAATCGCCATGATTGAGAAAAATCTGGCTTTTGAATTTTTAATTTCACGAAAGGTATTTTTGATTAATGATTTTTTCATAGTACCACTTTCTATATTACGGTTTCAACTTTGCCCTTTACAAAAATAAGTATAAATACTATCACTAATACACCGCAAGGTACAAATACGGATTTCATATCAAGAAAGCCGGTGAGTAAAGCTCCTGCTATTGCTCCCACAATAAACATTGCTATAATACTGAGATATACAAAGCCCTTTTTTAATGATGATTTATCCTTGGTGGTTTTATAGAGATAAAACTGCTCTGATGCACTGCGAAGATTTCCTGTGCACATTGTTGTTGCAATAATATTTCCTCGTATATTTCTAAATGTCTGCACCTGCAAGGAACACACCAGGGATACTATCGTGTTTACAATCATATTTTCAACTTTTCCGCTTGGTACAAAAGCTATAACAATTAATGCGCCTATTTCTACACCCAGTATCACCTGTCGCCAATGTATAGCTCCGCTGTTTCCGAATCTGGTTTTTACTATCTCTGAAATTACAACCCCTGCTGCGAATGCAAGGATTGGTATAAGATAGTTTATTGCTGACAGAAAATCAAATCTTGCAATACTTACACCCATAAGCACCATATTGCCTGTTTCTGCATTTGCAAATACTCCCCCACGGCACAAATATGTATAAATATCCAAATATCCCCCTGCAAATGCCAGCAGTAATCCTACAAGCAGGGTATGGGACATGGTGTATTTTTTACTCAATTCCAACACTCCAAAATTTACCACTCAATTGTTTCCACATCAACAGGATTATCGTTATGAACATCCTTTACTATCTTTCCGCTTTTCATTGTTATTACATGGTCTGCCATAGGTGTGATTGCCTGATTGTGGGTAATCAGCACAACTGTCATTTTTTCTTTACGGCAGGTTTCCTGTAACAGCTTTAAAATTTTACGGCCTGTGTTATAATCCAGTGCGCCTGTTGGCTCGTCACACAACAAAAGCTTAGGTCTTTTAGCTAATGCTCTTGCAATTGAAACTCTCTGTTGTTCGCCGCCTGAGAGCTGACTTGGAAAATTATCTTTGCGCTCTGTAAGTTCTACAGCAGCCAGCGCCTCCTCTGCATCCATAGGATTTTTGCAGATTTGGGAAGCAAGCTCAACATTCTCCTTAGCAGTAAGGTTAGGCACAAGATTGTAAAACTGAAATACAAAGCCTATATCAAATCTTCTGTATGGTGTAAGAGCTTTTTCTTTTAATCCGCTTATGAGTTTACCGCCTACGGTTATTTCTCCTTTGGTACAGCTGTCCATACCTCCTAAAATATTAAGAACTGTGGTTTTGCCTGCACCTGATGAACCAACTACAACTGCAAACTCCCCCTGTTCAATTGAGAAAGAAATATCATCAACTGCTTTGATAGTAACCTCTCCCATTTTATAGAGCTTGCTTACGTTTTTAAATTCTACTAAACTCATAATTATCATCCTTCTGAGCTTTTTCTATATAATTAATTATTTTATCACAAAACATAGCTAATTACAATGAACACAATTGAAATTATACACTCTATATGCTAAAATCGACTTATCAAATTAATAATGCAAGGAATGTAAAAATGAAATACAATGACATACACAAGGGACGGTTTATCAGCCGACCTAACCGTTTTATAGCAAATGTTGAAATTGAGGGAAAAGTTAATATAGTACACGTTAAGAACACCGGCAGGTGCAAAGAACTGCTTACCGACAACGCTTGTGTACTCCTTGAAAAAAGCAGTAATCCTGCAAGAAAAACTCTGTATGACTTAGTTTCCGTATATAAAGGCAAACGACTTGTTAATATGGACAGTCAGGCTCCTAATAGGGTTTTTCAGGAGTACTTAGAAAATGGAAGAATGTTTCAGAACATTTCTTTTATTAAACCTGAGTGCAAATTCAACAACAGCAGATTTGACTTCTATGTTGAAACTGAAAACCGCAAAATCTTTATGGAAGTTAAGGGGGTAACTTTGGAGAAGAATAACATTGTATTATTTCCGGACGCACCAACTGAACGTGGTCTTAAACATATATATGAACTGATTTCTGCAAAAAAACAAGGCTTTGAAGCATATGTAGTATTTGTAGTGCAGATGTCTGATGTTGATTACTTTACCCCAAACAAAGAAACTCATCCGGAATTTGCAGAAGCTTTAAAAGTTGCCGAAAAATCCGGAGTAAACATAATTGCTCTGGACTGTATTGTAACTGAAAACAGCCTTGATATTAACAGAGAGGTTGACGTAATTTTATAATTAATAAACTCAAGTCAAAAATCTGTAACACATTTGTCTTTTCTCAATAGTATGTAATGTAAACGAAAGGAGGAAAGACTTATGTTTAACAACGGTTGTTTTGGCGGAAATAGTTGTATTTGGATTATCCTTATCATCCTTATTTTCTGCTGTTGCTGTGGCAACAACGACGATAATGGTTGTGGCTGCAACAGTGGCTGCGGCTGCTAATTAGTCCTCTAAAAAGGCACCTATGGATTTACCGTAGGTGCCTTTTGACTAAATCTTTATTTATTATGCTGTGGGTACATAGTTTTCAATCCATGACCAGCTTGAACCTGATGTGTTAAACTTAATAGCGTTTACATTATCTCCACGCTTAGTAGTGGGCTTGCAGATATTGTAGTATGAATCAGGTGTATCCGCTGTCCAGATTGTTCTGCGGAACTCAAGATTTTTCCAGTCAGTTGGAATTTCTGCATAGCTGTATAAAGTAGCTTCATCAGTTTCCGCTGCCTGCTTTGTTGTTTCAACATATTCTCCGGTATCCTTGTTGCAAATCCAGATTTTACAGCCGTCTTTGAAAAGTGAGCCTGAACCTGTGTACTTGGATACAGCATAGAAAATCATTTTACCCTCACCGGCAGTAGGCAGAGGTACTGTTTCTGCAGGAGTTGTTTCTTCAACGATATCTCCGCTTTTATTCACGCCGATTTCGAAACCTGTGTTCATATTCAGACAATATTTCTGAATCAGTGTTGCGTCCTCAATTGTAACTTTGCCGTCACCGTTTACGTCAGCATTCTTAGAAGCTACAGAAACAAGATTCTTTTTGCCTACTAACGCCTTCTGAATATATGTTGTATCTGCAATAGTAACCTTATTATTGCTGTCGCAGTCACCGGACATACCATATTGACTTCCAAGCTTGAAATCGGTTTCGCCCCACTGGTTGGAGGTATTAAGAAGATGATTCTTTCCGTTAACTGTCAGTACCTTTGAACTGGACTGAGCAGGATACTGCTTACCTATACCGTTGTTGAAAATTGCACCTGCTGTACTGCTCTTTGTAAGACTAAGCTCAACATCTTTAGTGGAATCCCCGTCCGGAACTGTTAAGGTTGCTGAAACATCAGGAATTTCATAGTAGTACAAACCTGTTGCTTCATCATAGTCCATTCTCTCGCCGGGCCAGCTTCGGTTATTTATTGAATAATTGTCATTATTATTATATCTGTCAAACACATAGCAATAAACCTCAGAATACTGAGTTTTGGAGTTATCAAAGAACACATAAAGTCCTGTGCCTGCCGGTTTGAGCTTTTCATAGTAATAAGTAACTGTTGATGTTTGCTCACCTTTTGTAGCAGTTAATACGACAGGAATCTTTGTGTTAAACTCAAAGCCCTCGCCTACTGTGATATTTGTTGTGCCGGTAAATGTAACCGGTTCGTTTTCACCGATCTGATATGTAGCAGAATCAGCATTTTCTGCTGTTGCAGTAAATGTGAATGTATCGCCCTTAAAGCTTGTGTTACCCTTGCTGACTGTTACCTTTGGTGAAACAGAACCGTCATATACTACTGCAATACCGGTTGAACCTATTTTACCGGTAATAGTACCGTCTGCAACTGTAAAGCTGTTGCCTGTGATTGTATCTGTATATGTGCCGTCTGCCATTGTTGTGCTTAGGCTTACCTCTGCATCATTGCCATTTGCGTTTACAATTACTATTCCGGAATCGCCGCGCTGGTTATATACAAAGTCACCGCTATAAGATACTGATTCACTCTCACCTACAAACTTGTTGTGGAACTTATTAATTTCCGAAACTGCTGTTGACTTCCAGCTAAGGTCGCCAACCTCAGCCATAAGCACGCCCGGTCTTGCAAAATAAAGTGCTGTTGCATCTTTACGGGAAGCGTTAAGCGCCCAAGATTTAATAATCTCTTCATTTGAAATCTTGCTTGTGTTACCTGAGCCGCCTAGATATGTATCGTGGGATTCTGCCCATAAAACAGTTTTGTCAGGTGCAGAGCCAAAGATTGACTTATCTCCCAATTTATTCATTAGGTTAGCTGTACTTTGAGGGTTGCTCTGGTGGATATATGAAGTTACTGAGTCGGATACACGGCTGTCTGTAACGCTCATATATTTTGTATATGACTCAACCTTTCTGCCTGCACCTACTGTGTTGAGAATTTCGCCGTAATAGAAAAGCTCCTTGCCATCCTGAGTTTCATTAGCATACTCGGAAGCTGCTCCCAATACATTTGGCCAGTAATCTGAAGCATACTCTCCGTCATCAGGGGTTTCAATGTGCTTTGCTGCGTCAAAACGGAAACCGTCAACACCGCAGTCAATACATTCCTTGAGAAGTCCTGTTTGAAGTTCCTGAATATACTCAGAACCTGTATTAAGAGAAATCAGGTTATTTACAAAGCCCTGTGTAATAAACTGGACATTACCGTCTGAAGCATTGTTAAAGCAATTATGTAAATACTTAGCGTTACCGGATTTTGTAACGTATTCTTCTTCATAGTCCTTGTAAATCTCAGGGAACACATCTGCAACGCCATCAAAAAGTGTACCTGTGTCGCCGTTGGTGTTATTGCCCAAATGATTCATTACAACGTCACATATGATTTTAATTCCATACTTATGTGCTTCTTCACACAGCTCGGTTAAATCCTCTTTTGTACCAAGCCATGACTCTGTTGCAATTGAATATGAAAGAGGCTGATAAAGTTTCCAATACTGACCTGTTACATCATACCAATTACCATAGTTCTTTGGCTGCTGAACAGGAGAGGTCTGGATTGTACTGTATCCTGCTTCTGCAATTGCAGACAAATTGTCCTTGATAGTATCATAAGACCAGCAGAATGCGTGGAGAATTACGCCATCCTGGGTTTTTGCCTGAATACCTGTCGCATTTTCATAATTAGCTGAGGTTGACTTTGAATCTGTTACTGCTGCATTTGCGTAAATTGAACAGCCTAATAACATACAAAGAACCATAATAAGACTCAACAGTCTTAATGACTTAGATTTCATTTTCTTCTTCCTTTCCGTTTCTGCCTATCGGCAAACATAATACCTGTCTCTTATACACATCTCCGAGCCCACGAGACGTAGAGGA
>CAMFZJ010000053.1 GCA_946004305.1 uncultured Clostridia bacterium
AGAGACAGCATATATTTCTTATTTAGAATATTAACTTGTACTTCCTAAAATTCAGGTGTAGAAAAAACAATGAATTTTATGTGTATTTTGACAAATAAAATTATTATTTAGATAAAGTGTTACTAAAATATATACAAAACTGATGTATTCTCTCTATTGAAAATTTATCACACAATATATTTTTATGTGTATTCTATAATGATTGGAGGTTATTATGGAAACTGTAGATTATGTTGTTAGAAAAGGCAACACTCTGTTTGGTATTGCACAATTTTTCGGTACTACTGTTGAGAAAATACTTTCTATAAATCAGATTCCTGATCCTAATATGGTTTATGTGGGACAAAAACTTAAAATACCGGTAGATACTGAAATTGAAACAGGATATATATATGTAACAAGACCGGGTGATACATTGTGGTCAATTGCTCAGAGATTTGGCACAACAGTAGAGAATATTGTGAGAAACAACTCAATTTCTAACCCAAACATAATATATCCGGGTACCAGATTATATATTTAAACAGGCTGTCAACGACAGCCTGTTACATATGTTTTTATTCTAATGAAATATTAATTGGATTTTCGTGATTATATAAACATCAAAATCAGTCAAGATAATCCTTAAGCTTTTTACTGCGGGATGGATGTCTTAGCTTTCTTAAAGCTTTGGCTTCAATCTGTCTGATACGCTCACGGGTTACCTGAAACTCAGTACCAACCTCCTCAAGGGTACGGCTCTTTCCGTCTTCAAGACCAAAACGGAGTTTCAAAACCTTTGCTTCTCTTGGGGTAAGTGTTGAGAGCACCTCCTGAAGCTGTTCCTTAAGAAGTGCGTGTGAAGCCTCATCAGCAGGAGCAGGAGTATCGCTATCCGGAATAAAGTCGCCTAGGTGGCTGTCCTCCTCTTCACCGATTGGTGTTTCCAAAGAAACAGGTTCCTGTGCTACTCTTACAATTTCTCTTACCTTATCTACAGACATATCAAGCTTTTCTGCAATTTCTTCAGCAGTTGGCTCGTGGCCTTTTTCGTGGAGAATCTGTGTTGAAACCTTTTTTACCTTATTTATTGTTTCAACCATATGAACAGGGATTCTTATTGTACGTGCCTGATCTGCAATCGCTCTTGTGATAGCCTGACGTATCCACCATGTTGCATAGGTGGAAAACTTAAATCCTTTTGTATAGTCAAACTTTTCTACAGCCTTAATAAGACCAAGGTTACCTTCCTGAATTAAATCAAGGAACTGCATTCCACGTCCTAAATACCTTTTTGCAATACTTACAACAAGCCTTAGGTTGGCTTCTGACAAACGCTTCTTAGCATTAAGGTCGCCGTCTGCAATTCTTATTGCCAAGTCAACCTCCTCTTCGGGAGTAAGAAGAGGAACACGTCCGATTTCTTTCAGATAAACCTTTACAGGGTCATCAGTTGATATCAATTCTCCTGAATCGGAATCCGGATCATCCGTTCTTTTTTCTGTTATTCCTTCAATATCCTCAATCGAAAGATTTTCAACGTCTTCTTCAATAATCTCAATACCCTGCTGTTCAAGTGAATCATAGAGTTTTTCGATCTCTTCAGGTTTAAACTCTATTTCACCCAATGCTTCGATTATTTCGTCATTTGTAAGGTTTCCCTTCAGCTTTCCTAATTCGGTTAGGTCTTTGAATATTGATTTTTTATCCTGCTGTCCTGTCATACGAATTTCCTCTCCATTTCATCATTGATGATTGTCTTTTAATCTTCTGAGTCGTTCCTGAATATCCTCCATTGACGCATTACCTGCGTCTTTTGTTTTATATTTCAAAAACTCATCATTTATTACATCTATGTATTCCTGCATTGATTTATCAGTAGCAATCTGAGTAGAATAAGAGTTGGCAATTTGATATATCTTTGCAGCTTCTTCTGTTGTAAAATCTCCGGAAACAGTTGTGAGAGGATCCTTACCCTCCTTAATTCTGTCACGGATATAAATATATAGCTTTTTGTTAAAGGCTGTCTGAAACTTATCATCGCTAAGCTTAGAATTTACATAAGAAATCCTGTCAGGATGCTTAATAATGTAGGCTATTAAAGCTTCCTCGGCAGCTGTTACTCTGGGCTTTTGATAACGGTCGGTATTAACTTTATCATCTCTGCCATTTAGCCTGCTTTGGATTCCTCGAAATTCTTTTGTGCGTTTTTCTTTGTACCGTTTGCTGACTTGCTTTTTAAGTTGCTGCATTACAGCTTCTTTTGATACTCCGATTTCGGCACTAAGCTTTGAGGCATAAACCTCTTGTTCAACAGCATTGTCTAAGGTTGCCAGAATTTTAACTGCCTCGTTAAGATATGAAACCTTATCCTCAGAAGCTTCCATATTAAATTTGCTTTTGGCTTTACTAAGCCTATATTCTATATCATTACCGCTTCTTTCGATTACATTCCTAAAAGCTTGTCCGCCCTTATCGCCCTTTCCTCTGAGAAACTCGTCAGGGTCTTTTCCCTGAGGTATTGAAATTACCTTTATTGAAAGTCCGGCATTTCTCAGAAGTTCAATAGCTCTTTGGGTTGCTTTTTGTCCCGCTTCATCAGCGTCATAGCAGATAATCACCTCATCAGCGTAACGCTTCATAAGAAGTGCCTGTTCTGATGTAAGGGCAGTACCAAGGGTTGCAACTGCGTTTTGTATTCCTGCCTGATTTACAGCAATAACGTCCATATATCCCTCACAGAGGATTAGTGTTCTGCTGCCTGTATTCTTTGCATTATTCAGAGAAAACAGGTTTGCGCTTTTCTTAAACACAGGGGTGTCGGAAGTATTGAGATACTTTGGCTTTTCATCTGTAAGTATCCTGCCACCAAAGGCAATTACATTTCCTCGTAAATCAATAATAGGAAACATTACTCTATCGTTAAATCGGTCATAAATACTATTGCTTCTTTTGCTTTGAAAAGCAAGATTTGCCGCAACAATTTCAGAATTTTTGAAGCCCAAGGATTTAAGGTGGTTACACAAAGAAAATCTGTCTGAGTCTGCATAGCCAAGCCCAAAATGCTTTATGGTAGTATCCGCAAGCTCCCTGCTGTGAAAATATGAAAGGCCTTTTTCCCCTATAGGACTGTAAAGCTGTTTATGGAAAAACCTGGCAGCCTGACGATTTGCTTCATAAATTCTTTTTCTAAGCTGTGACATACTGTCATCAAAGGTGTTTTCAGGCATTTCCATACCTGCCCTTTGAGCTAGGAATTTGACGGCATCAATATAATCAAGATTCTCGATTTTCATTATAAAGGTGATTATATCTCCACCAACACCACAGCCAAAGCAGTAAAATGAGCCGTTTTCCGTATATATATTAAAAGAGGGAGTTTTCTCGCCGTGGAAAGGGCATAATCCTACCATATTTCTGCCACGTCTTGCAAGATTCATATAAGACGAAGCAACTTCGGTTATATCGTTACGCATTTTTAATTCCTGCAAAAAGCCTTCAGGTAACGGCATTATATCCCTCCTTACGATTATATATACGACAAAAAATCTCTTTTTCCTAGAAAAAATAAAAATTTTTAAAATATTTTACGGTTTTATGGCTTTTCGTAGTAGTCTTGTGAAATTACCTCTGTTGAAATTTCACCGGCTGTTGCATCTGCCAATGCTTTATTAAGGGAGTGAACTAAATCTACCGGCATATGGAAATCAATAATTACATTGTCGGCAAAATCGCAGTTATCAACATAACCGCCATTTTGCATAATAAGGGTGTTTATCTTTCCGTACTGATTGTATGAACAAATAATCTGACATTTGCCGCAAAGCTCCATTGTTATTATTCCGGAAGCATTCAGGGCGAGCTTTGAGCCGGTGGAATATGCTCTGACAAGCCCTCCTGTGCCCAAAAGCACACCGCCGAAATATCTTGTTACAACCACCACAACGTCAACTACCTGATTTTTTAGAATAACATCAAGCACAGGCATTCCGGCAGTTCCCTGGGGCTCCCCGTCATCGCTGTATCGCTTTATCTGACCTTGTCTTAAGCAGTAGGCGTAGACATTGTGCTTAGCGTCCCAATGGTCTTTCTTAATTGTGTTTATAAATTCTATAGCCTGTTCCTCAGTTGTAACAGGCTTACAGTAGCCTATAAATCTGGAGCGCTTTTCAACAAACTCATCCTGTGACATTTGCCTAACAGTTTTATAGCTTTTTTCCATTTAAACACCACCTATACAAAAAGGCGGCACCTATGTGCCGCCTTTTAACAACTGATTTGAAAATTATTTCATAGAGAAACGCTTTTTAAATCTGTCAACACGTCCACCTGTGTCAACTAACTTCTGCTTACCTGTGAAGAATGGATGACATTTTGAGCAAACTTCAACACGGATATCCTTCTTAGTTGAACCAGTTTCAATTACATTACCGCAAGCACAAGTGATTGTTGTCTGTTCATAATTTGGATGTATATCTTTTTTCATTTTATTCACCTCATTCGGGATAGAGTCAAATTAACATTAGAATTATACTATAATTGTTTGTAAAATGCAAGTAGATTTTCAATATTTTTGAAAAATAATTGAAAAATTTATCGTGAGTTCAAATATGACTTATATTCATCAAGGCACATATTGAGGCTTTGCATTAGTTTTGCATTGTCCTTGCCAACATATCTGAAAACATGGAATGTAGGCTTCATAGATGTTTTACCTTCCTTTTCGGAAGTGTATCGTAAAACAAAACCATAGTTTATGCTGTTTTTTTCAAGCCATTTATATGCTGATGTTTCTCTGAAACTGCTGTATTTTTCTACTGTATCAAAATACATCAACAGTCCCGTCTGATACTCACTTTCTCCGCCTTTGGGAGTAACAACCTGTGCTTTAGCCTGAGCTGTTACTTCACTTAGATTGTAGGTTTTTAAATACTTTTTGTAAGTATTGTTATAATTCTTTTGCTGGTCATCAAAAGAAACATATGCCTTTTTTACCACAAGCTCTACTCCCTCATTTTTAGCGTCAGCAATCATTTTCTCCAAATCTGCTGTAGCAAGGGTGTTGACTGAATATCCCTCATATTCCTTTAACCGGGGGATAAAATCTTTATCAACAGGATTGTTTTTATTTACAACTCTTAAAAGCTCCTGATTACTGTCAACAGGAGTATAAACCGTACTGTTAGTAAAATCATCTTTACTGTTGCCGTAGATTATAAATCCTAAAGCAATACTGCCTACAAATAAAATCACAGCAAGTATGACAACTATAACACGGATAAGCTGTAAATGACTGATTCCCCTTTCAGAGTTTAGTTTTGAATTACCACTCAATGAACCGTATTTTCTAAAATTCCTCTTTCGGCTTTTGTCTTTAAACCCCTTGTAGGAATGATTGTACATATGGTTACTTAATCTCCTTAGAATCAATTTCCTCTACTGCCATTTTAATAAAGTCAGCAAGTGGCATTGAGCCTAAATCTCCTTGTTTTCTATGGCGTACAGAAACTGAGTTATTTTCAATATCTTTATCACCGATAACAAACATATATGGTATTTTTTCAAGCTGTGCTTCTCTGATTTTATATCCGATTTTCTCGCTTCGATCATCAATCTCAACACGCATACCCTGAGCTTCAAGCTCCTTTTTAATATTGTAAACATAGTCAAGGTGACGGTCAGCTATGGGCAGAAGCTTAACCTGTACCGGAGCAAGCCACATTGGGAATGCACCTGCATATTTTTCAATTAATAGAGCGAGTGTACGCTCATAGCAACCGATTGATGTTCTATGAATAATGTATGGATTTTTCTTTTTGCCGTCTTTGTCAACATATTCCATACCAAATTTTTCTGAAAGCATTTGGTCAACCTGGATTGTAATGAGTGTGTCCTCTTTGCCATATACATTCTTAATCTGAATATCCAGCTTAGGACCGTAGAATGCAGCCTCGTCAATACCGATAACATATGGGATTTCAAGGTGATCCAGAATTTTCTGCATTGTACCTTGTGCTTCGTCCCATTGTTCAGGTGTGCCGATATATTTTTCTCTGTTGTTTGGATCCCATTGTGAAAAACGGTATGAAACATCTTCATAAAGTCCAACAGTCTTCAGCATAAAGATTGCAAGCTCAAGACAACCTTTGAATTCATCTTCTAGCTGTTCAGGTGTACACATAAGGTGACCTTCAGAAATTGTAAACTGGCGAACACGGATAAGTCCGTGCATTTCACCGCTTGCTTCCTTTCTGAACAAGGTTGATGTTTCGTCATAACGAAGGGGTAAGTCACGATATGAGCGTTGGCGGTTAAGATATGCCTGATATTGGAAAGGACATGTCATTGGTCGCATTGCAAATACTTCGTCATCCTTTTCTTCGTCACCGATAATAAACATACCGTCCATATAGTGATCCCAGTGACCGCTGATTTTATATAGATCAGACTTAGCCATTAAAGGTGTTTTTGTAAGTTGCCAGCCTCTTCTTGCCTCTTCATCTTCAACAAAACGCTGTAAGAGCTGAATAATCTTAGCACCCTTTGGTAAAAGGATTGGCAAACCCTGACCGATATAATCAACTGTTGTGAATAAACCAAGCTCACGTCCAAGCTTATTATGGTCACGGCTTTTTGCATCTTCCATCATTTGCAGATGTTCTTCAAGCATAGAAGCTTTAGGGAAAGCTACGCCATATACACGGCAAAGCTGTGCATTCTTTGCATCACCTCGCCAATATGCACCTGTGCAGTTGGTTAATGCAATTGCCTTAATAGCAGAAACATCCATAAGGTGGGGTCCTGCACAAAGGTCTGTGAAATCATCCTGCTTATAAAAGCTGATTTTTTCACCTTTGTCTGAATGTTCCTTGCATAACTCAACCTTATATGGCTCGTCCATATCTTCCAAAAGCTTTACAGCTTCATCAGGGTCAAGCTCAAACTTCTCAACAGAAATTTTTGATTTAACAATCTTTTTCATTTCAGCTGTGATTTTTTCTAAATCCTCAGTTGTAAAAGGCTTTTTAACGTCAAAATCATAATAAAAGCCGTTGTCAACAGCAGGGCCGATTGCACATTTAGCGTCAGGATATAATCTTTTTACAGCCTGTGCAAGAACGTGGGAAGCAGTATGCCAAAATGCTTTTTTACCGTTATTATCGTCAAAGGTTAATAATTCAAGTTTACAATCCCTTGTTATGGGAGTTCGAAGATCAAAAATCTCTCCGTCAATTTTTGCTACACATACAGACTTATACAAGCCCATTCCGATAGACTTAGCTATTTCAGCAGGAGTTATATTTTCCTCGTACTGATTAACTACTCCACCCTTTAGTTCAACATTAATCATTGAATCCTACTCCTTTACAAATAAAATAAAGCCGCCCTAATATTCTAAAAAAGAATATTGGGACGACTGAAAATACAAATCGTGGTTCCACCCAAGTTCGGTTACAAACCCTCATTTGCCTTTAACGGAGCTACCCGTTACGTCATTTCCTACGCAAGCTCAAAGGTGGTAATGTAAAATCAGCATTATATACTCACACCAACCGCATACTCTCTTAAATGCTTAAAAATACATCATGTCCTTATCAACACTATGAAATATTATAGATATATTAACACCGAAATTTGCACTTGTCAACAAATAATTTATTGAAAAACAGATTAAAAATATAAAATTATTCTAGAAAAGAACTATTTATATCTGATATAAGCTTGTCTATTTCTTCTAAACGAGATTCATCAATTTCATAGTCGGTTACATCATCAGGAACAGAATCTTCGCCCGAAGTTCCAGCACTTCCGGTAATATTTGTTTCAAAGTCGTCAGCAGTTTCTCTTGCAACATAAATAGCTTCTTCATCATCACTATCCTTTGTTTCAGACATAACTACAAAATCGTCAGTATGTTCCGGTTCAGGCTGATTATCGGTAAGATAGCTATAATCAACTTCTGTTACAAAGTCATCAGATTCATCAGCATGAATACCGTAATCGTATTCATAATCACTATCTTCTATTTCTGAAATTGCAAGATATTTGTCGCTTTCTGCGCCATATACACGCTGGTTTTCATCAATATCGCCAACATCAAATTTTACAATCTGTTCATCGTTGGTTTTGGAAAACCTTGTTATTTCAACTAATTCCGAAAGCACATACAATGCTAAAGCAATTATTGCAAAGCCAAGGCAATTTTCTGAATAATCAAGTCCCTTTACGAAAATTTCAGCTACGGTTTTTGCACCGAAGCCAAGACCGAGAGCTATTAAGGGAAAACCGTAAAGATAACAGGACTTAACAGGATTTTTGCCCTCAATAGTTGCAATAACCATTGAATTTTTAAAGAGATAAATCACGGCAAATGCAAATACAAAAAGCTTGATTGGGTCAATGGTTAAGGTTGAAACTGTGCGGTTATCCAGAAACTCACATATTAGCATAAGGCATGCCCAAGCAGGCATAAACAGAAAATATGCGCCTAAACGGGGCATAAAGTTTCTGCCCTGAAAATGTGCGAGAGCAACCAGAACAAATGCAATTGCTGCAAAAATACCAACAATTGCAGTTATTAGCTTTACTGCACCTATACTGCTTGCCTGAAATTCCGTAATTATTGTGAGAACTGATTTTGACGTAAGAAAAGTTGCAGTAATCAAAGCGAATACCGCCGCCATAATGTTTCTTGATAGTATATATACAGGGGAAGTTTTTTTGTCCACAGCACAAAAAATAATATTAATAAGGAACATTACAAGTACAAGTCCTACTGTCAAATAAGACAAATAAACGCTGTTTAACGGTAATTGAACATTTAGAGGCTGGAGAGTTTTCACAGCAAGTACAATTAACACTACCGGGATAAAGGTTATCCACGATAGTTTTATTTTCATTGATTTCATAAAAAGTTCCTTCCTTATATTTTATACTAATACCTAATAAAAAGCAGACAATCTTTGCGGTCTAATTTCCGCAATA
>CAMFZJ010000054.1 GCA_946004305.1 uncultured Clostridia bacterium
TCTACGTCTCGTGGGCTCGGAGATGTGTATAAGAGACAGGTGAAAGGAAATTAATATAATTCTGATATAGAATTATAAACTGTATTTTGGAGGATTAGGATTTGCCGACAGCTTTCTCACTTCATCAAAGGTAAGGTCACGCCACATTCCCTGCTTTAGTTTTCCCATTTTAACTGAGCCGATTGCAATACGTTTAAGACGTATTACTTCAATTCCCTGAGATTCACAGAGCTTTCGTATTTCACGGTTTCTGCCTTCGTGAAGCACCATTTCCACATTAGCTCTGCCCTCCTGTCTGCCCATAATTCTCACTTCACAGGGGGCGGATTTTCTGCCGTCAATTACAACACCTGCTGAAATTGTCTTTGCCTGTTCGTCAGTCATATCAGGCTTAACTGTAATATGATACACCTTATTTATCTGACGTTTTGGGTGCATTACCGTATTCGCAAAATCCCCGTCATTGGTAAGAAGCAACAAGCCTTCGCTGTCCTTATCAAGTCTGCCTACCGGGTAAACTCTCTCAGGAATAGACTTAACCAGGTCTGCCACACATTTTCGGTTCATTTCGTCACTCATAGTTGTAACATAACCGCGAGGCTTATTAAGCATAATGTAGCGTTTGCCACCCTTTTTCTTAACTACTATTCTTTTGTTATGAACATACACCTTGTCAGTTTTAGGGTTTATCTTATCCCCTATTTTTGCAACTCTGCCGTTTACTTTTACTGCACCGCTTTCAATAAGGGCTTCAGATTTACGGCGGGAGGCAACCCCACATTCAGACATATATTTTTGTAATCTCATTAAATTAGACTGCATTATTAAAAATTCCTTTTATGTAATCCCATAAGGATTTATTTTCTTTTTCAGAATTATTATACACTACCGCAACAATAGTATGAGTAGCTATAACCTTTCCTTTCAGGGTATATACTATACTGCCTTTCTCATCTCCGTCACATATGGGAGCATATAGAAAATTATCAAGGCAGACTTTTTTATTTATCTTATCAACTTCCCCTGATTTTAGGACAATAAGGGTTCTGCCTTTGCCTTTCAGAGTTGTTGAGTCAAGCTTTCCTCCCACAGTATCAACCTCGAAATAAGCTTCGCTGTCATCAAGAACCACCATTGAATAATTGTCAAACCCATAGTTATACATTGCTATATGGTCCTTCCAATCGTTGCGGTCATTTAACGTAACACAGATCAGGGTTAAGCCGTCTTTTCTTGAAGCAGTTACCAGACATCTGCCGGCTGCCATTGTATAGCCGGTTTTTCCGCCTATGCAGTAGGGATATAAGGATAAAAGCCGATTGTGATTTGAATAGGTTACAGATTTATCCTTAGGTTTTATAAAATCCACCTTTTCTGATTTCATAGAAGTTATTTTGCAGAAATCCTGATTTTCAAGGGCTACTGACATAAGTAAAGCCATATCGTAAGGAGTTGAATAATGATTTTCATGGTCAAGTCCGCTGGGTGTTACAAAGCAGGTATTTTTCATTCCTATTTGCTTTCCCCGCTTATTCATCATTTCCGCAAATTTATCCAAGCTTCCTGCTATAGATATAGCCGCTGCATTAGCGGCGTCATTGCCTGAACACAAAAGTATCCCAACTGCCAAATCCCTAAGGGTAACTACCTCGCCGATTTTTAGGTACATACTGCTGCCTTCGGCAACCATATCCTGTGTGAATTTTACCTTCTTGTTATTTTTTGAGGCATATTCCAAGGTAAGCAAGGCTGTCATTATTTTTGTTGTACTTGCAATTTTTCCGGTTTTATTTTCTAATTTAGAATAATATACTTCTCCGTTATCAGGGCAATACAACACCGCCTGTGCTGCGGAAATCGAAAGCTTTTGGCTATTATCCGAATAGCTTTCTGCATTTACCGCAGGCAAGGTCATCAGCAAAAAAATTGCCGAAAATATCAAGGATATAATACGTTTCACAAAATCACCAATTAATTTTATGAAATGTAAAATTAAAATATACCGGCTATAAAGACAGAATATCAGAACAGCTCGCTGTCAGGATCTGCCGACTCTGAATTAACATCTACATCGGGCTTACTTTTGTTTTTATCCTTTTTAAACAATGCCGTTACCTTATCAACTAAATCAGGCACCATACCTACAACTCTGTCTGCTGCTCCGTCAAACTTTTCAATAGGCATCAGCTTAACATTTCCTTTATAAACTGTTAGGAAAGCAACAGGCTGAATGGTTACGCCGGCTCCGCTGCCGCCTCCGAAACAATCTTTATTTTCCTTTTTTGTAGGAAAGTCTGAACCTCCTGATGCAAAGCCGTAGGAAACCTTTGACACAGGAATGATAATTGTTCCGTCAGGTGATGTGATAGGATCGCCGATAATAGTATTAACATCAACCATTTCTTTGATTTTATCCATTGTGGTTTTCATTAATCCGTCAATTGGGTGATCACTCATAATTTATTCTCCTTTTTACTTTTAGGTTTTGCTTTTAAATATATTCTAAGGGCTGAAAATGCTTTTGATAGGACAAATGTAATAATTGAGCAAATTCTGATTTTTGCTATTGTCTTTACATATACGGTTGTTTTTGGTTCATCTGAAAAGTCAGGGTTTATATTTATATCATAATCCTCACATTTTACAACACCAAAAATTGCTCTCAATGCCGGAAATACAGCAGAACAGTAACGGCCGTATTTTATAGCTGAGTCTGCTGCGTCATCACCGGCTATTTTAAAGTCCAAAGAAAAATAGGTAACGGTAATTTTTCTGAATAAATCCTTAAATGAATCTACAGCAAATTTTGCTACAGTCTTGATGATATTGATTATACCTGAAAGTCCCTTTTGCTTGAAGTAGTCAAGGGGGGACACTTTTTTTTCAGGCTTTTTTTCTGGTTCTTTATTATCTTTCCCGGATTTTTTCTTCTTTTTCTTGCTTTTCTTAGGTTTTTTCTTTTTAGTTTGGGGCAGAATTTTAAATTCCAAAAAAGCTACCTTTATTACAAGGGAAAGCTCCTCAACAAATTCTGCATATATATAAACATTAAAAAGAGTAACAAGAAACAGCAGAAATAATACTGAGAATATTATTAACAGTACAAGCAAGTCCTACTCCTTTATTCGGCAGTTGCCTGCTCAATAACTTCTTCAACTGTGGTTTCTATAATTTCTTCCTTGTTTTCCGATTGCTCATTAAAAAGATTCGGCTGATTTTCCTCACTCTTGTTATCTTCGGGAAGTGGAGGAAGCTCCTCTATTGAGGAAATATTAAAGCAACGGAGGAAATTTTCGGTTGTGCCGTAAATCAGCGGTCTGCCGGGAAGCTCAAGTCTTCCCTTTTCTTCAATTAAATCCTTAGTGGTAAGAGAGCCGATTACACCTGAGCAGTCAACTCCTCGAATTTGCTCAATAAAAGATTTTGTTACCGGCTGGTTATATGCAATTACTGCAAGCACCTCTAAAGCCGCCTGTGACAAAGGTGTGTTTCTACGCAAGTCCATTACCTTTCGTATCTGAGGGGCAAATTCTTTAACAGAAACCATCTGATAGCTTTCTTTAAGCTTTATAATAGTTATTCCCCTTTGAGAATTTTCATATTCATTTTTTAATTCTTCAAGATAAGTTTTTGAATCTTGTTCTGATATTTCCAAAGCCTCAGCAATTCTTGAAGCTTCAACAGATGAACCGCTTGCAAAAAGTATTGCCTCTATTGCACTTTTACATTTTTCTGAATTCATTTTTTATCCTCCAGCATATATACCTGTGCTTCGTCACCCTCGCCGTCAACTCTAACACGCTTTCCCTTAACAAGCTCCAGTACAGCTAAAAAGGTTGCCACAAGTTCGCTTCGCTGACCTACAGCGTCAAAAAGCTCGCAATATTTTATACGTTTGCCGTGCCACAGCTTTCGCATAACTGTAATAATCCTTGAGCTTACTGAAATTACAGGCTTCTGTACAATTCCCGAAAAAGCAGATTCAGGAGGAGGAATCTTTCGCTTGCCACGTCCTACTGCGTCAATATAGCCTTTTACTATATCCTGGGGATCGTGACTGCGGTTATATGTTAAGTCAAATTCTACAGGTGAAGCTTCTTTGAAGAATGTGTCAAAGTCATAAATATGGCTCATTTTTTCAGCAATTTCTCTACACACCTGATACTCAAGAAGCTGACCTGTAAGCTCTTTCTTAAGCTCCTCAACTTCTTCCTCGTGCTTAGGCAAGAGCATTGCGGATTTAATATACACCAGACGTGACGCCATAGTCAGAAATTCCGATGCAACATCCATCTGATTATCCTGCATTATTTTTATCTGTTCCATATATTGTTCCAAAAGAACAGAAATCTGTATGTCGTAAATATTGATTTTATTTTTAGAAATCAAATTCAAAAGCAAATCAAGAGGGCCTTCGTAGCAAGGCAGTTTATAATTAAATTGTGGTATAGTGTCCATAACTGCCTCCTTTAAAGGTAATTAATAATTAAAAAGCTGCAAAGGGCAAGCCTGAAAGCCAGAAAACAAATTGAGAAAGAAAACTGCTTATTTCACTTATAGGGAGAAAATCAAACCAAACAAGAACAAGCAACACAAGAAAGAAAACATTTTCGTACTTGTAGAAGTTATACACCCATCTGTCAGGCAAAAACATAAAGAGTATTTTTGAGCCGTCAAGAGGCGGTATTGGTATAAGGTTAAACACAGCAAGTGAAATATTGATAATAGTATAGTAAAGCAAAAACAAGTAAACATAATGTCCGAATTGGTTAAAGTATACAAATTCCGGACAGAAAGTGCTGAGTGCATTTAAAACAAGTCCACCTGCTAAAGCTGCTACAAAATTTGCCAGCGGTCCTGCAAGGGCAGAAATTCCCATTCCCACCTTTGGATTTTTAAAATTTCTCGCATCAATTTCAACAGGCTTTGCCCAACCAAAACCAATTAAAATAATACATAATGCACCTATGGGGTCAATATGTTCAAGAGGATTCAAGGTAAGTCTGCCACGGTTTTTAATATCCTTATCCCCTAAAAGACTTGCGGCAAATGCGTGAGCCCATTCGTGGAAAGGCAGAATCAGAAAAATAATAAGCAAATCAGCCAAAATTATAACTAAAGCATTAGCGAAATCAAGCCCTCCGCCAAGAAGTTGAAACAACATAATACATTACTCCTATAATACCTATTGTAACTGATAAGACATCAGAAAAACATCTTAATATAATTACTATGCTATACATATTTCATTATACAATAAAGGCTGTAAAAAAACAAGTAGAGAAAAATTTTAAAAAATCTCTTGCTTTTTTTTCAATTATCCTTTATAATACAGAAGTTAGTTATGTAAATTTGCAAATTATACAAGGAGGTGCAGACACATGGCAAAGTGTGATTTCTGCGGTAAGGGTGTAACTTTTGGTATTAAGGTATCTCACTCACACAGACGTTCAAACAGAACATGGAAACCAAATGTTCAGCGTGTTAAGGCTATGGTAAACGGCTCTCCAAAGCACGTTTATGCTTGCACAAGATGCTTACGTTCAGGTAAGGTTGAAAGAGCTTAATTTCCGCAAAAGGATATCCCCCAACATCGGTTGGGGGATTTTTTGCGTTTAGAAGTTTTATTAATTTTGTAAAATCACTCACAAGGATAATATATATTCATAATATGTGTTGGTGATATTATGAATTATACTTACGACCCCGAACAGGTAGCCAGAATTATAACCTACTACAACCCATCTGCCTATGCTATGATAACAGGAGGAATTAACCATTCTGATATTTACGGTGAAACAAATTTTTATAATATACAAAACGGTGTATTGGTTGTGACTATGCTTGAAAATCTGCCGAGAAACCCTCAGGGCTTTTATGGTTTTCATCTCCACAACGGCGACAGTTGTACCGGTAATGCACAGGATAATTTTGCTAATTCCGGAACTCATTACAATCCCGAGGGCAACCCACACCCAATTCACGCAGGAGATTTTCCTCCCATTATTTCCAGAAACGGAAGCGCATTTTTAGCCTTTGTTACAGACAGTTTTACCATTCCTGAAATTATCGGAAAGACCGTTATTATTCACAGTATGCCTGATGACTTTTCAACTGACCCGGCAGGAAATTCAGGTGAAAAAATAGCCTGTGGTGTTATAAGAGTATAACTAGCTTTGCCGTTTGCTCTGAACATTATAAGATATTCTTGTAAGCAATTTTTCCCCGGCAAAATGCTGGATAAATTTGGTGAATTTCATAAGCTTGCCGGGAGTGATTACCATTTTGCCCTTTAATGTTTTGTCTACTGCATATTTTGCAACATACTCACTATCAAGACCTTTTACAGCAAAGCGAACCTGAGCAACCTTATTAAACTCTGTTTTTACAGGGCCGGGGCAAAGTACGGAAATACCTACATTGATTTTGTCACGTCTAAGCTCCTCATGGATTGCTTCTGTAAGTCTGACAACATAGTTTTTTGAAGCGTAGTAGCTGCTGAATGTAGGCCCCGGTAAAAAGCCTGCGGCAGAGCCAATATTCAGAATATATCCCCTATTGCGCTTAGCCATATCCTTTAGGTACAGCTTTGTGAGAATATGCAGGGATTTGATATTTGTATTAATAAGCTCCAGCTCCCGTTCTAAGGGTACATCTAAAAACTTGCCGTAAGAACCGAAGCCGGCATTGTTTACAAGGAAGTCTACATTTTCATTCTTAGTTTCCTCATAAAGCTTAAAACAGTTTTCTTCAACTGATAAGTCCAAAGGTATAACCTTTACGTTAACATTTTTTATTTCATTTTTAAGTTCATACAGCCTGTCCTCCCGACGGGCTGTTAGTATTAAATCGTAGTTTTTCGAGGCAAGATATTTTGCAATATCCTTTCCTATTCCGCTGCTTGCGCCTGTTACTAAAGCTGTCATATTATCAATCCTTTAGGGTTTTTGTGCTGTAGCTGTAAGCCATGAGTTTTCTTTTACTGTATCTGTTTTAATATTAACATATCCGGCAGATATTAAAATTTGGATTATTTCCTGTTCTGTAACAGATTTTATGTTTATCAGGCTTTCAACCTGCTGCCACTTTTCAGGGTTTTCCTCTGTTCTGCACATTTCAAAAACCATCAAAACTGTACCCTGAGGCTTTAAAACTCTATTTATTTCCTTTAAATCATTTAGCTTATCCGGCCAGAAATAATAGGTTTCTACTGCTGTTACAATATCGAAAGTATTATCTTCAAAGGGTAAATCAGAAACGCTTGCCTGACTTATTTCAACTGTGCCTTTTTTAATAAACTTTTTATTGTACTTTTTTGATTTTTCAACAGCAAGGTCTGAATAGTCTATTCCGTAAGCTTTCGAAACCATTGAGCTTATACGGTTGACAGTTCTTCCTCCTCCACAGCCAATATCCAGGGCTATGTCTGACTTTTTAAAGTCATAGTGGGACAGTCCCCAGCCGGTAACATTGTAATGGTTTTTATTCATATTTCTTATCATCATTTTGCCCCAAAAGCCCTTGGGCTTTCGTGCATTCAAAACCAGTTTATAATACTTCATATTTACTCCTGACTATTAAGGCAATGTTTTCTATATGGGCGGTACGGCTGAACAAATCTACAGGTGTTATTTCTTTTACGGAATAATCCTTTTCTGCAAAAAGCTTTAAATCTCTTGCAAGGGTTTCCGGATCACAGGATACATACACTACCCTATCCGGTGACATTTCCACTATTGTATCAATAAGGGAGCTGTCACAGCCTTTTCGTGGCGGGTCTATAATTATTACATCGGGTTTTATGCCCTCACTTTGCAGTTGTTTTGCAGCCTTTGAAGCGTCACCGCATATAAAACGTACATTATCTATATTATTTATTCTTGCGTTTTCCTCTGCGTCCTTAATTGCGTCATCGACAATTTCAACTCCTATAAGGCTTTTGCATTTGTCAGCCATGGTAAGTCCGATTGTACCTGTTCCGCAATATAAATCCAAAAGCACCTCATCACCTTTTAAATCAGCATAGTTTTTTGCAATAGTGTAAAGCTTTTCTGCCTGACTGCGGTTTACCTGATAAAAGGACAATGGGGAAATTTTAAACTCAAGTCCGCACAAAATATCCGTAATATAATCTTTGCCATAGGCTGTGCGATTTTTTGCTCCTAAAATCACATTTGTATTTTCTCTGTTGGAATTAAAAATTACACTTTCCAAGTTCGGCAAAGCCTTACGAAGCTCTTTTACCAGCACGTCCTCCTGCTTTAAGCCCTTGCCGTTTACAACATAGCAAACCATAAGCCGGTCAGTTTTTTCTCCGTAACGAATATAAAGATGTCTTAACTTACCCTTGCCTGTTCTTTCATCATAGGCACTTTGATTTGTGGTTTCCATAAAGGCTTTGGTAATATCCATAACCTTTTTGAATAATTCAGGCTGTAAAAGGCAGTCCTCACAGCTTACAATTCTATGAGTATGATTTGCATAAAAACCAAGCTCTACTCCGTTTTTTGTGTTCTGAACAGGAAGCTGAGCTTTGTTTCTATAGCGGTTAATATTATCATTAGCTACAACAGGATTTATTTTTAAATCTGTAAATCCGCCGATACGCTGAATTGCATCTTTAACTCTATTGTGTTTTATTTCTAATTCAGAATTATAACTTATATGACGATAGACGCATCCTCCGCATTTTGAAAAGCAGGGACAATCCCAGTCTATTCTATCCTTTGACGGTGACAAAATCTCCTCAATTTTGCCGTAGGCATAGGTTTTTTTGGTTTTTAATATTCTCACCAAAAGTTCATCACCGGGAGCTGAAAGTGGTACAAATATTACTATTCCATCATCGGTTTTGCCTACTCCGCTGCCCTGTGCTGTCATTGAAGTTATGTTCAGTTTGATTATATCGTTCTTTTTAAGC